>DASYAO010000174.1:0-14398 GCA_036501285.1 Gaiellaceae bacterium | reverse complement strand
AGGCGATCGTACCGGTCGGCCCGCTTGCCGGCGCCCGCGCCCCGAAGCCGCTGCCCGATGCGACGCGCGAGGTCGGCCCGCTCGTGGAGCGCCCGCAGCCCTGCGGCGAGCGACGCTTCGAGCCGGTCGTCCTGGGCTCCGAGCAGCGAGTCGGCCCCGTAGGCGTGTCCGATGCGGCAGCGGAAGCGGAGCTGCTCGGCCGAGTCGGGCGGCTCCCAGAGCACCCCGCCGCAGGCGGGACACCCGAACGGGGAACGCGCTCCGAGCACATCGGGGCGCTCGAGGGCATCTCGGTCCATCGCAGCGTATGCCGCCTCGAGCCGAAGCTCATCCTCGCTCCCGTCGTCCGCTCTCGCGCGCGGCGGCGAGCTCACGAGGCGCACGACCTCGGCCGGGATCTCGGCGATTCCGAGCACTGCCCACGGGTGGTCGGAGCGGATCGCGCTCGCAGGCATATCGGGGAACGCCGCGTCCTCAGGGTCCTGCACGATCACAGCGCCGCCAAGCTGGTACACGGCCCGCGCGCCCGCGGAGCCGTCGTCGAGCATTCCGGAAAGGATCACCGCGACGAGCCCGCCGCGGTAGTCCAGTGCAGCCGTGCGAAGGAGGGCGTCGATCGCCGGGCGATGACCGTTCTCGGCGGCGCCCCGGATCACGCGGCTCTGATGGTTGCGTACGAGCAGGTGGTGGTCGGGCGGGGCGACGTAGATGCGGTTCGGCTGGAGCTCCTCGCCGTCGAGGGCATGCTGCGCCGGCAGCGGCCCGGCACGCGTGAGGATCTCGGGCAGCCGGCTCTCGGCGTTGGGCGCGACATGAATGACCGCGAGCACCGGAGCGCCGAGATCGGGTGGGAGTCCGGCCACCACGCGAATGAGCGACTCGACGCCACCCGCCGAGCCGCCGATCGCCACCACGGACCCGTTCGCCGAGAACACACCCGGCTTGTTTCCGCAGCGGTCGCCTGGGAAACTGAGGCGAGGCCGAGGTGGCTGACCGCACGCTGTACCAGGAGCTCTTCGATCACGTCCGGCGGGTCGTCGACCGGTCGAGCGTGTTGATGAGACAGAGTCGAATCGTGGTCGACGCCTCGCGACAGTCGCGCGACCGCTCGGCGCTCGTCACGCACTGTGCCTGGTGCGAGAGGCTGCGGCTCGGCGAGGAATGGGCCGACCCGGAGGACGTGCCGGGCTTCCTCCGAACGGCGCTCGGCGACCGGCGAACACACGGGATCTGCCCTTCGTGTCTCGCTGCGGTCCAGGCTTCGGCACCTCTCCGGCGGTCGCAGGCCGCAATCCACGGCAGCCGCGCAACGCTCGACGCCCTCGCGGCGGGACTCGACGGCTACACGGTCCGCCGCGTCTCGGATGGCATGGTCGAGATCACGTTGTCCGGTGCGACAGGCCACGCTGTGAACGAGCTGCTCTCGCGCGTCGCGCAGTGTCTCGACGAGGGGAAGCTCGGGCCCGTTTCGATTCAACTCGCGGACGGGAGCTACGTCCTCGGAGGCTGATTCGGAAAGGCCCGTATCCTGTCGGCGTGGCGAAGAAGTCGAAGACCCCGCGGCCGCCACGGCCGGTTCAGGCTCCGAAGCGCCGCGTCGACACGCGGAAGCGCTCGGGCGGCGTGCCGCCCTGGGCATGGATCGCCGGCGCCGGCGTAGTGGTCGTGATCGTGGTCGTCGTCGCGGTCTCGATGAGCGGCGGCGGCTCGGGCACGAGTGACGCACAGGTGGCGGCGACGATGCGCGCTGCCGGCTGCACGTTCAAGTCGACGCCGCCGAAGCCGGCGAAGAAGGACCCGCTCAACTACCACGCCGACGTCCCGTCGCTCTCGACGCCGACGAAGGGGCTCTGGAGCACGTTCCCGCCGTCGGGCGGCGCGCACTACGGGCTGTGGGCGGTGTGGGGCTTCTACCGCGACCCGGTGAATCCGCGCCAGGTCGTGCACAACGAGGAGCACGGCGCCGTCGTGCTCTGGTGGGGCCCGCAGGTTCCGCCGGCGACGGTCGACAAGCTCGAGGCGTTCTACCAGCAGCAGCCGGACGGAGTGTTCGGCACGCCACTCGAGTCCTTGAACGGCAAATCGCTCGGCGACAAGATCGCGCTGACGGCATGGACGGGCGACACGTCGAAGTACTACCAACTCGTCAACGGCAAGCGCTATTACGGGATCGGCCACGTCGCGATCTGCAGCAAGTTCAGCCAAAAAGCATTCGCGGCCTTTCGCAAGGCCTACCGCGGAAAAGGGCCGGAAGGCATCCCGCTCGCCGACGACGAGCCCGGCATGGGCCCGCAGAGCTAGAGCGGTTGGAGCGCCGGCCGAAGCCGGCGCCCCAGCGAGAAGCGGTTACGACGTGCCCGGGTACTGGCCGAGCGTCAGTTTCACCTTCGCCTTCGATCCGCTCTGGTGAGTGATCGAAAGCGTGACGGTCTGGCCCGGCTTGTAGTTCGCGAGCACGGTGCCGAGATCGGCTGACGACGGCGTCGCCGTGCTGTTGACGGCGGTGATCACGTCGCCGACCTTGAGCCCTGCCTTCGCGGCCGGAGCGCCGGCGAGGACGGAGGCGACGTAGACGCCCTCACCCGTGTCGCCGATCGTGATGCCGAGATACGGACGACCGGAGTTGACGACGTGGCCGTCCTTGATGAGCTGCGACGCGATGCTCTTGACCGTGTTGCTCGGGATCGCGAAGCCGATGCCGGCAGCGGCGCCGCCGAGCTGAGGATCGCTCGCGGCGAGTGTCGGGATGCCGATCACGTTGCCGCCGATGTCGACGAGCGCGCCGCCCGAGTTGCCCGGGTTGATCGCGGCGCTCGTCTGGATCGCCCCGACGAGCGTGACGTTGTTCGTGCCCTCGGACTCGTTGCGGCCGAGCGCGCTGATGATTCCTTCGGTGACGCTCGACTGCAATCCGAGCGGATTGCCGATCGCCATCGCGAGATCGCCGACGCGAAGCTTCGACGAGTCGGCGAACGTCGCCGGGTGGAGGCTTGCGCTCGGAACCTTGATCACAGCGAGGTCGTCGGCCGGGAACGCTCCGACGAGCTTGCCGGTGAGGCGCTTGCCGGCCGAGGTCAGCACGGTGAAGGTCTTCGACGTGCCGACGACGTGGTCGTTCGTGACGATGTCGCCCTTCGAATCGAAGACGATGCCCGAGCCGAGCCCCTCCGACGTCTTGATTTGGACGACCGAGGGCGAGACCTTGTGGAAGACGCTGACGAAAGCGTTCTGCAACGCCACGCCGGTGCTCAGTGAGGTCTGCGCAGAGACGGTCGTCTTCGCCGCACGCCCGGAGGCGAAACCTACGAGCACCGCGATGCACGCGGCTGCGGCGAGGATCACGAGAGGGAGCCTGGTTCTCTTCATGCAGTCCGTTCTACCCAGGCCTCCGGGCGCCATGCATAAGAAGCACCTAAAGGGTCAGATCGGCGCCGACGTGATCAGCGGCGTCTCCGTCGGCTGCGACACGCAGCCCGCACGCTCGAGTGTCACGGCGACGACCGATCCTGCCGGAACGGCGCGCGTCAGCCTGACGACGATCGTGCGGGCGCCACTCGCGCCGGTGAGCGGCGAGCCGCTGAGCGCCTGATGGTCGCGGCCGAGCTCGTCGTGCAACGCGACGTTCCAGAGCGTGAGGCCGGCGACGGTACACGCGGCGTCTGCCGCGGCGACTCGCAGGACGATGCGATCCCGCGGGCGGTATGACTCCAGGAACCGCAGGTTATTGGGCCGCTCGGCACGCGCGGCGTCGAGGATTCGTCCGCGCAGGGAATCCGGCAGCGTCGCGGCGAACGCGATCGTCCCCGCGCCGAACCTACCGAAGGTGCTCACCGCAGCGCAGGCGACGGCGGCCGTGAAGCCGTTTCTGGCGTAGTCAACTCTTCTTTCGCGCCACCACCGTCAGCACGGTCTCCATGCCGAGCCGGCGGTGGTTCGCGACGGAGCACCAGAGGCGGTACTTGCCGGTGACGAGCGTCGCGTTCAGGTCGTAGTGGGCGCCTGGGAACACGAGCGGCGTCTTCCAGAGCCGCCCGCCGCCGATGCGCTGCAGCCGCAGGTCGTGCGGGTCCTCGCCGAAGTTGACGAGCTCGACGACCGTGGGCCCGGCGACGACCGTGCGGCGGGAGAGGGCGAAGAAGAACTCCTTCGCGCTCACCTGCACGCGCCCCGGATTGACGGTCGCCGAGGAGGGCGCGACGAGAATCGCCGCCGTGATCACGGCAGCGGCGACGAACTTCATTCGGACAGCGTAGGCGGTGAAAGGCAAATGGGCTCGGAATCGGGCTACCATGCCGCCGTGCTCCGGATCGCCCTGACCGCAGCCCTCGCCCTCGCGTTTGCGGGCAGCGCGAGCGCCAGCTTCAGCGACCCAACTCTGGCGAAGTCGCTGAAGACGCAGATGGTGAAGACCTTCAAGAAGCAGGCGCCGGCGCTGAAGATCACGACGGTCACCTGCACCGCGCCGACAAGCGGCGTGACCGCGAAGTGCACGGCCCACTTCACGGACGGCTCCATCAAGGGCTATTACCCGGTCAAGGCGACGATCCACGACAACGGCAAGATGACGTGGGTCGCGCAGTCGCCGAAGTGCCTCAACGCGAAGACCGGCAAGTACGGCGCCTGTTGAGAGCGCTGACGACGCTCGTCGCCGCGCTCGCGCTGGCGGGGGTCGCACAGGCAGCAACCGGAGAGGGCGCGCAGCTCGCAGCCGCGCTCCGCAAGCCGATCCAGAAGGTCTACAAGGGCTACGTCTTCACGAAGATCTCGTGTGTCGTCCCGAGCACGACGGCCAAGAAGGCGACCTGCAACGCGTTCTTCACGCACAAGGCGCAGGGCCTCAAGGGCGACTTCCAGATCGCGGTGACGATCGACCGCTCGACCGGCAACATCAGCTGGCGGGCGATCTCGGCGACGTGCGTCGACCTCGCGAGCGGTAAAGCAGAGAAGTGCTAGACGAGCTCTGCGATCTCGGGTAGGCGTGCAGTGTCGGCGTCGCGGGCCGCCAGCGCCGCGTAGCGGCCGCCGCGCGCGAGCAGCTCGTCGTGCGTGCCGGTCTCGACGACACGGCCCGCGTCGAGCACGACGATCTGGTCGGCGTCGCGAATCGTCGAGAGGCGGTGCGCGATCGCGATCGTCGTCCTGCCCTCGACAAGCCGCGCGAGCGCCTCTTGCACCGCCCGCTCGGTCTGCGTGTCGAGCGCGGAGGTTGCCTCGTCGAGGACGAGGATCGGCGGATTGCGCAGGATCGCTCGCGCGATCGCGATGCGCTGCTTTTCGCCACCGGAGAAGCGGTAGCCCCGCTCGCCGACAACCGTCTCGTAGCCCTCGGGCAGCGTCGAGATGAGGCCGTGGATCTGCGCGGCGTTAGCGGCCTCCTCGACCTCCTCGTCGGTGGCATCCGGTTTCGCGAAGCGGAGGTTCTCACGAATCGTCGCGTTGAACAGGTACGTCTCCTGCGAGACGACGCCGACAGTCGCGGCAAGCGATTCGAACGTCAGTGACCGCAGATCGACACCATCGATCAGGATCCTGCCCTTGGTCACGTCGTAGAGCCGGGAGACGAGATAGCCGAGCGAGGTCTTGCCCGCGCCCGTCTCGCCGACGATCGCCGTCGTCGTTCCGGCTGGGATCGTCAGGTCGATGTCCTCGAGCGCCCACGTGTCGGTGCCGCCGTACTTGAACCAGACATTGTCGATCGCGACGTCGCCGCGGACGTGTTCGACCGTCTGGGTGCCCTCGACGATGTCGACCGGCAGGTCGAGGTACTCGAAGATGCGGTCGAAGAGAGCGAGCGAGCTCTGAATGTCGACCGAGATCGAGAGCAGGCTGCCGATCGGCGCGAAGAGCCGCGTCTGCAGCAGCGTGAACGCGCTGACCGTGCCGATCACGGCGAGGCGCTCTTTGTGACTTGTCTGGCCGTGTGCGACTTCGTAGCCGCCGAGCCAGTAGATCGCGGCCGGCATCACGGCGAACGTCATCTGGATCATCGCCATCATCCAGCGGCCGGTCATCCGGCTTCGCACCTCGAGACCGGCGAGGCGATGGGATTCACCGTGGAAACGGTCGGCGAGCTCGGACGAGCGGCCCATCGTCTTCCCGAGCAAGATCCCCGAGACCGACAGCGACTCCTGCACGAGCGCCGAGATGTCGGCCATCGACTCCTGGCGTGTCTTCGAAAGCTTGCGCCGCGCCTCACCGACCTTCCGCGTGATGAACACGAAGACCGGCATCAACCCGAGCGAGAGCACGGCGAGCTTCCAGTCGAGCAGGAACATCGCCACCACCGTCGCGAAGACGGTCGTAACCGTGCCCATGATCGACGTCGCGGTCGATGTCAGCGTGTTGTCGACGCCGCCGATGTCGTTCGAGATCCGACTCTGCACCTCGCCGGTGCGGGTCTTCGTGAAGAACGCAAGCGAGAGACGCTGCAGGTGGCGGTAGACCGCAGTGCGCAGGTCGTGCATCACGCTCTGGCCGACACGCGTCGAGAGGAATGACTGGACGACACCCATCGCTCCCGTCGCGATCGCGATCACGACGATGCCGACGACGAGCTCCGTCGTCAGCCGGACGTTGCCGTCGTAGATCGCTGTCGACATGAGCTTTCTGATCAGGAACGCCGGGATCACGCCCAGACCCGAGGCGATCAGGATCAGAACCGTGACGACGCTCAGCTTCGCCCAGTAGGGCCGGAAAAGCCGTGCGATGCGGCGCAGGTTCGCGCGGCGGACATCCTTGTCAGCCGGGCGCTCGACCGGGTCGTGCCCGGAGAAACCTCCCCAATGCGGCATCTTCCTACGGTAGCGGGCGGGCTACCTTCCGGAGCTCCCGCGCGAGCACGGAGGCCGGCGTGCGGCCGGTGGCCGTCCACGCGATCCGCCCGCTCGAGTCGAGGACGTAGTACGTCGGCAGCTCGGTGACGCGGTAGCGCGCGGTCACCGGCCCACGCGGCCCGCGCGTCGGGAAGCTGACCGTCTTCGAGCCCTGGTCGAGCAGCACCGGAAAGCGGACGTGCTGGTCGCGGACGAACGCGTTTACGCTCGCCAGCGTCTCCGAGTCGGCGTCGATCCCGACGACGGAGCCCGGAGACGGCTGCTGCTCATAGACGGCATCGAGCTCGGCCGTCTCGAGCGCGCACGGCGACGACCACGTCGCGCAGAACGCGAGCAAGGCCGGCTTTCCGTGAAGGCTCGCGAGGCTGACGACCGAACCGCTCGCCGAGCGCAATGCAAAGTCGGGAGCAGCGGCGCCCGCGGGAAGCAGCCTCTGCTTGTGATGGAGGACCGCCGCCGCGATCGCACTCACGACGATCGCCGCGATCACGACGCCGAGCCCGACTCCGAGTTTCGCGCGCATCTGCCGCGACATCCCGCGCCTGCTCGGCCGCAGCGGCACCGGCGGGATCCGAGCCGGATAGACCTTGGATCTCTTTGCCATCTAAACGCCGAGCTTGGTGAGATCGCCGGCGAGCTGCGCGGTCGTGATCGTCGCGTCGTAGATCAAGCGTTCGTTTCCCTGCGGGTCGATCAGGAACTCCTGCGCCGAGTGTGTGACCGTTCCCTTGGGCCCGGGTCGCTCGGCGATGTGGTACGCGGCCCACACTTTCGAGAGTCGCGCGCGCGTTCCGATCAAGTAGCGAAACGACGGCCTGAGGCGGTGCTCGGCGACGTACCTCTTCACCGCCGGCAGCGTGTCATGCGCCGGATCGACGCTGACCGCGAACACATGCAGGTGCGCGCTCTTGCCCGCGGGCGTCGCGATTGCGCCGTTCAGGTTCGCCGCGATCAGCGGGCAGACGTCGGGACACCGCGTGTAGAGAAACGTCACGACAGACCAATGACCATGCTGCGGCGCCAACGACACCTGCTTGCCGGCCTGGTCCTCGAGCGTGAAGTTCGGCGCCTTGCCGCTGATCGGCAGGCCTGCGTACTGAGGCGGCTTCGTCCCGCTGCCGCCGCAGCCCGCGAGCGCGAGCGCGACCGCCACGAGGATCGCGACGCGCTTCATCGCCGGCGAACCACCATGCGCACGCCAAACCCAAGTGCTGCGAGTACGAGCACGCCGACGGCGATCTCGACCCGGTCGTGGTTCTCTGCCGACGCCGATGTCGACTCCGTCGAGAGCTTGAGCCCTCGTCTCGCAGCGAGTGCCTGCACCGCGCGCTCGGCCGCCGCGATCAGGCCGTCGCCGCTCGTGACACGCGGCGGCGTGAGCTTCGCGACGACGGCCTTGTCTGCAGCCGGCAGGCCCTTCACCTTGGAGAGCCCGTATCCCTGAGGCATCACGACAAGCAGCTCGTTCTTCCAGAAGTTGTAGTCCTCTTGGGCAAGGAAGCTCGCGTAGCTCTGCGGCTGCCCGTAGAGGGAAGGTACCGAGCCGAGATCGTCGCGGCGAGAGATCACGGCCACCTTTAACGGGAAGTTCTTGGTCTTCGCATCGTTGAGCATGTTCGTCAACGCGCCGCCGTCCGCGGTCGAGTAAGGCACGGCGAGCGGCAGGAAGATCTGCTGCGTGATCAGGTAGTCGCTCGCGGGATCGCCGTCGGCAAACGCGGCCGGAACCGCGAGGCACGTGCCGAAAAGCGCAAGCAGGATCAGGCTACGAAAGCGCACGCTGCACGAGAAGGATGACGATAACGACCACCGCGATCCCGGCCACGGTTGCGAGCAAGCCTCCGGTCAGCCGCGTGATCATCCGGCGGCGTGGTCCTCGATGAGGACGGTGAAGGGTTGCACGCCTTTCGGCGCAACGTTGAACGACAGTCCCCAGTGGCCGACCATCACGAGTGCGGACGAGTTCGGCCGCGCGTAGACGCCGGGCTTGGTCTCGGTCAGCTGGTACTCCTGGTTGGGCATCTCCATGTCGAGCATCGCGAAGGTGAGCGTCACGTTCGCGCCGGTAACCGGCTTACCGCCCTTCGTCAGCACGAGCTCGAACGAGTTCGGCGCCGCGGCGTTGTTCGGCGTGATCACGAGCTGAAACCTGTAGCCCTCCTGGCTCACCGTCGCCGCAACCTTGCCGGGGCCGACCTGCGCGAGCGCCTTGCCCTCCTCGGCAAACGCGGGCGGCGGCGGGGCGAGGCTCGAGAGCGTCGCGGCCGCGAAGATCGCGCCGGCGAGGATCGCCGCCTCGCCGGCGACGAGCCGGCGCAGCAGGCGCGCCGCAGGCTCGCCGAGCTCGGCACGCGTGCGCGCAGCGACGAGCCGCGGCTTCGTGCGCAGCAGGTTGACGGCAGCGAGCAGCATCGCGAGCGCGAGCAGGCCGGCCTTGATCAGGATCACCTTCCCGTACGAGGTCTCCCAGAGCGCGGCCAGCACCGGCAGGTGCAGCACGCTCGCCCAGATGCCGGTGCCGAGCAGCACCATCACCGAGACGAACGCGGTGTTCGAGAAGCGCGGCACGGAGACGACGAGACCGGCGACGCGACGCGCGACGGGCAGGCTGCGCCAGAGGACGAGCAAGCCGAGCAGGCCGCCGATCCAGATCGAGCCCGAGATCATGTGCAGCCAGTCAAGCGTGAGCGCAACCGGACGCGGCGCCGTCTGCGCCGCGTGGCCCGACGCGCCTGGGATCGCGAGCAGCGCCGCCGCCGCCGCGAGCGCGCCGGCGGCGGCGAAGATCGAGGCGAGCGATCGATGCGGGCGCTCAGGGTGATCGACCCAGATCGCGACGCCAGCCGCGAAGACGAAGAGCGCGAAGCAGATCCAGAGGTCGAGGTAGCCGCGACCGAACGCCGTCGTCCGCCAGAGCGGCACGAGCGCGCCGAACGCGAAGAACGATCGGAGCGAGTCGACCGCTGTTGCCTCCTCCAGATATGCGGGTATCGCCAGCAGGCCGAGCCCGCAGGCGACGAAGAACGCGATCGAAACGCTGCGCAGCTCAGTCTCGCGCACACGCCGCACGAGCGGGCGCGCGATCAGCAGCCGGAAGACGAACAGGCCGACCGCCGTCATCACGGTCAGGAACATCGCCCAGCGGGCGATCAGAAGCGGCGTCGTCGTCGCGCTCTGAGAGATGTGCGGCGGCGTGAACTGCGGCTCCGGCCCTTCGTTCGGCCCGACCGCGAAGGTGAAGTAGCCCTGCACGGGATGCCCGTCGACCGAGATCGCGCGCCAGTAGACGAGGTACCAACCTTCCGGCACGTGGCGAAGCGGAACGGTGAGGGTGTCGGGATTCGCCGGCGAGCGCGCGACGGCGCCGGTCGTTTCGTTGTGCGCTGAGGCGTCGAAGACCTCGATGATCGCGAAGCGGGGCTCGACCGCCTCGTCGAAGGTGAGGGCGACGTCCGCCGGCGGCGAGGTGAGGATCACGCTCGCCGCCGGGAACGTCTTGACCAGGTACGCGTGGGCGGAGGCGGCCGCGGGCAGGCAGAGCGCGACGACTGCCAGTGCCAGGTAGGAAGCGATCCGCCCACGTCTAGTCATGCCAACTGCCTCCCGCCGCCATGGCTCGCAAGCGCGATGCCGCCGACGAGCAGCCCCACCGCGCCGACGACCAGCGCGACGATCGCGAGGATCGACGAGCCACCGCCGACCGAGCTGACGACCTTGATCGTCGGGGCCGGATCCTGGCCGGTCTCCGGATCGCTCCAGTTCACGATCTCGCCGTCGGAGTAGGTCTGCTGCACCTGGAACGTGTACGTGCCGCTCTTCGCCGGCTGGGCGAGGAACTGGAAGAGCGAATCCTCTTCGGTCGGAACGTGCCCGCCGGTCCAGGTCACCTGCGTGATCACGGCGCTGTCACCGGACCCGGTCTGCTGCTCGACCCGCTTCCAGCCCGGGCTCGGGACAAAGGAGTCGATCGAGAAGTTCTTCGGCAGCGTGAGGACGATCTTCGTCGTCGTCGCGTTCGCCTTCTCCGTCGGGATCGCGAGACTGTAGAGCTGCAGCTCGTTCGCCAGCGAGACCGCCGGATTCATGCGCGCATGCGCAAACGCAGACGCGCAGGCGGCAAGTGCGACCGCCGCCGTAAGGACGAGTGCGAGCACCCGCGAGGGTGCATTCATCGGAGCTCCTTTCTGTCGCTTGATCAGATCGTCGAAAACGATCCGACCGGCGGCCCGCGCGGACGCGCCTGCGAGACGGCCAGCCGCGAGCGCGGCGCAGCCGTTGCGACGAAGACTCGGCCTGCGCCGCGAACGAGCGGCAGGCGTGGTGCAAGCAGCGCGACGAGCCGGCGGGCCCACGCGAGCAGGTGCTCGACCGCGCCGTGCAGCGCCGTTGCGAGGAGCGACAGGCCGGCGATCACCGGGATCGCGTCGCGATGGATCGGGCCGACGAGGCAGTGGATGCCATGCCAGCCGAGCCCCTCGCGCCAGTGGATGTACGACTCGACCATCGCAAACACGAACGAGGTGACTGCGAACAGTGTGATCGCCCGTGCTGCGAGCACGAACACGTGCAGCCGCGGCGCGACGACGAGTTCGCGCTGCTCGAGCGCGACCCGCTCGCGCACGGCGATCACCGCGAGCCAGAGCACGGCAACCGCGATCAGTCCCGCGGCGACGGCGATGCCCGCGAGGCCGAGCGTGAGCTCCGGCGGCCCGGCCTTGTGCTCGAGCTCTCCGAGGATCTGCGACTCGGACGGCGAGGCCGCGTAGACGATCGTGTGCGTCGCGAGCACGACGAGGCCGGCGATCGCTGTCCAGACGGCGGCGGCGCGCAGCATCGTCAGCTCACGTGGAGTGTGAACGGAGCGGTGAGGATGTGCCCGTCCACCTGGCACTGCACGAAGAGCCGCCAGGTTCCGGGAGCCGGTACGAGCACGCCGACGTTCAGCTTGCCAGGTGTGGTCGAGGTGCCGGTGACGGTCTTGCCGGCGAGGATGCTCGTGCAGCCGATCGCATTCTTCGCGCAGATGTGGGTGTGGAAGTAGTCGAGCGAGCCGCGACGGAAGAAGATCGCGTGCGCGAGCGCGCCGTACCAGGGCGTGAAGATCGCGGGCCGACCTTGCGGATCGGTGACGTGCACCTGCACGAGCTGCGCCTGGATCGCGGCGAGATGGCCGGCGCCCGTGAGCGTGAAGTGGTATCCATCGACGGTCTCGCTGGTCACCGGCGCCGGCAGTGGCTGGGGCTTGTACGTGCCGGAGACGTGAATGGTGGTGAAGAGCTGGAAGTTGCAGACCTGGAGGGACGAGCCGGGAATCGGTGACGTTCCTGATGGGCACGTCTTCGGGTAGACGTCGATCACGAGCTTGTACGGGCCGGGCATCGGGAACGTCGCGTCGTCGACGATCGTTGCGCTGCCGTGCAGCGGCGGGTGGTGGTGGATGATCGTCGAGAGGTCCTTCCGCACGTAGATCATGTGCACGCCCGTGTGCGGGCCCGGGCCGGTCTTGAACTTCGAGAGGAACGAGCCGTCGGGGAGCTGGATCTTGAACGAGACCGTGACGGGCTTGCCGGGCTTGACGGGGCCGCTCGGCGTGAAGCCGATCAGCTTGTAGTTGCGGGCGCTCTGAATCGTCGGCGTGAGCGAGCCGCCCGAGCCGCCGCAGCCGGCGAGCAACACGGCCATAACGCCGAGTGCCGCGAGCCGCTTCATCCGTCGAACTCCGGCAGCAGGCTGACCGCCGCGGCGCAAGCGCCGCCGACGAGCGCGAGCGCGCACGCAAGCCGGGCGACATTGCCGGGAAGGGCGGAGATGACCTCACCGTGCCAGAACACGGGGAGCGTCTCGATCACAACCGCAGCCGCGACGGCGCCGGCGAGGCCCGCCGCCTGGCCGCGGCGGCGGCCGTGGAGCCGAACGAGCGGCACCCCGAGGGCCAGAGCGACCCCGATCGCCGCCCCGACCGGGAGCCAGGCGACGCCACCCGTCGGCCGGTCGCGAAGCGCGAAGGTGACGGTCGCTGCGAAGGCAGCCGTACCTCCGGCTGCGGCGAGCACAACCGCGAGCGGTAGTCGAAGGGACCGTCGCCGCGCGACGAGCGCCGTCGCGGCCGCGAGCACGGCGCCGAAGCCGAGCCACGGCCAGAGGGCCGGTTTCGAGACACGGACGAACGTGCCCGCGATCGCGGACGCCCTGCCGTCGAGCTCGACCGGAATCGCGAAACGCCCGGACTGGCCCGCCGGCGCGAGCCGGTGCTCATGCCAGGTGTACGAGCTCGCCGAGTTGACGCGCTTCCATCCGCTCCCGGTTGCCACGAGCTTGTCACTCTGCGCAGTCGGCGACGCAGCGTTGACGAAGACGCCGCCGGGGCCGATTCGCAGCATCGGCTCACGAAGCACGCCGCGCACGAGCAGCGTCGTGCCACGGCGCACCGAAACGGAGAGGTCACGATCGCCGTCGAGGATTCTCACTGCGAGCCCTGCCGGCGCCGGGGCGAGCTCCAAGCGGTAGTCGATCGCCACGGTCGGCGAACGACCGTGTGCGAATGCGCCTGCCGGCGCGATCAACGTGCAGAGGATCGCCAGCCCGAGTGGTGCGGCTAGGCGCGGACCGTGAACGACGCTTTCTCTCCCTTCACGACGACGACCATGCGATAGGTGTGGCCTGCCGTCAGGTGCACGTTGTTGCCGTAGTGGAGATCGGCCATCCCTTCGCCGATGCCTTCCATCGCGACAGGCTCGACGCTGTTCGACATTCCCATACCACTCATTGCGTTCGTGTCCGTGACCGTGATCGACGAGGGCGGCGTCGCGAGCACCTTGCCTGTGGCGCGCGAATAGACGTGTACCTCGAGGTGACGGTTGCCCTTTCCCATCGACATGCCACCCATGCCGCTGAGCATCACCTCTCCGGTCGTCGGATGGTTCGCTTTCACCTGCGCCTGCGTGTACATCGTCTCGACAGGTGTGAGGTCCAGCATCAGCTTGTAGTGCGCCGTCAGCTCGGTTGTGATGACGGTCCCGGCCGACGCCGTCGAGACGAGCAGCAACGCCGCTCCGATCACGCAGGCAAACCGGGACACGCTCAGAATGTTAATGCGCGTGAGCATGGCCCGACTGGCAATGGTCGTGCCCCTCGCCCATCGGCTCTTCCATCATCCGGAGCATCGGACCGCCGCCGGTGGCGAAGAAGCGCCAGACGAGCCAGGCGGAGACCGCCAACGCGACAATGTTCAGCCAGGTCGTCGGCCCGAGCGTAAAGGCGGCCGAGGCGTCTTCCACCTTCGCGTGCCGCGTTGAGGGCTCGAGGCCGATCGCCGGGAACAGATAGCCGACCGCGAGACCCGCGGCGACCATCGCGGCAGTCAGCGTCGCGAACAGGAACGCGGCGACGCGCAGCCCGTAGTAACGGCGGTAGATGTCAAGGATCGGGAGAATGATCAGGTCGGCGAAGACGAATGCGATCACGCCCCCGAAGCTGATCCCACCGTTCCAGAGCACCGCCGCAAGCGGGACGTTCCCGACCGAGCACACGAACGAGAGCATCGCGACGAACGGCCCGATCACCGG
>DASYAO010000173.1:0-3058 GCA_036501285.1 Gaiellaceae bacterium | reverse complement strand
TCGAACCCGCGACCTCCGGCGTGACAGGCCGGCGTTCTAACCAACTGAACTACGCCCCCGCGGGCGAAGGGCAGTCTAGCCCGGCGGAGAACAGGTCGGCATGACCAGGGTCGACTGGGTGATCGTGGGCTTCGCCGTCGTGACGGCGTTGCTCGGCTTTCGCCGCGGGCTCGTGAAGACGGTCCTCTCGCTCGCCGGATTCTTCCTCGGCGCCGTCGTCGGCGCACGCGTCGCGCCGCACCTGCTCGCGCACGCGACCTCGTCGCACTACTCGGCGCTCATCGGACTCGGCGGCGCGGTCGTCGGCGCCGTCGCCTTTCAGCTCCTCGCCGGAATCGTCGGCAGCTTCTTCCGCGCAAGCCTCCGGCTTGCGCCGCCGCTTCGTCTATTCGATTCGCTCGGCGGTCTCGTCGCGGGCGTTGCCTGGGGCCTGGTGCTCGCATGGGTCGTAGGCGCGGTTGCCGTGCAGGTTCCCGGCCACCCGAAGTGGGGGCGCGAAGCTCGGCAGTCGAAGGTGCTCCACCGACTCGACAAGATCGCGCCGCCACACGACGTGCTGAAGCTGCGCGCGAGCCTCTTCGACCGCCTGCCGTCGCTCTAGCTCAATACGTCGAGCACGCCGAGCGGCTGGCGGAACGGCGCGACGACGTATACGCCCGCGGCGACGTTGCGCGCCGCCTCGATCAGCTCCCGCGCTAGCTCGCTACCGAACTCCGCCGCACCCGAGCCGGCGTCGCGATAGCGGTTCCGCACGTGCTCGGGCACCACGATCCCCGGCGTCTCGTTGTGCACCCGCACGGCGAGCTCGTATGAGCGGATCGGCCAGACACCCACGAGCAGCGGCACGGGCGAGGGCCCGCCGAGCCGCTCGAAGAAGCGCTCGAGGTAGGAGAGCTCGAAGAGCACCTGCGTCATCGCGAACTGCGCGCCGGCTTCGAGCTTCCGCTTGAACCGGTCGACCTCGACGTCGAGATCCTCCGCTGACGGATTGACGGCGACGCCGATGTAGAACGCCGTCGGCGCGTCGATCGCGCGCTTGTGGAAGTCCTCGCCGAGGTTGAAGCGCGCCAGCAGCTCGGTCAGCCCGATCGCGTCGACGTCGTAGACGGCGCCCGTGCCCGGATAGTCGCCGGCTTCGGGCGGGTCGCCTGTGACGGCGAGCACGTTGCGGATCCCCTGCGCGTGCGCTCCGAGGAGCAGCGACTCGAGGCCGGCAATCGTCGAGTCGCGCGGCGTCAAGTGCGGGATCGTCTCGATTCCGCTGCCTTGCTCGATCGCGACCGACGCCATCATCCCGCTCATTCGCGCGCGTGCGCGCGGGTTGTCGTTGACGTCGACGACGTGTGCGAGGCCGCTTTCCTTCAGCCTGCGCGCGCAGTCGACGAGCGCCTCGACATTCCCACCGAGCGGCGGGTCGAGCTGCACGGAGACGACGAACTCACCGGCTGCGAACATCCGCGCGAGCTCGGTCGGGGCCTCGTTGCTCGCCGAGGCTACCGGCGCCAACCGGTCGTGCACGCGAACGCTCGCTGCCGCCTCGCGCCCTTCGTCGATCGCGGCGCGGATCGCCGCGATCTGAACCGGCGTCGTTCCGCAGCAGCCGCCGATCAGCCCGGCGCCGAGCGATCGCGCGCTCGCGGCGAAGTCGCCGAAGTATTCGGGCGAAGCGTGGGGGAACGTGACGCGCGCGCCGGCCATGCTGGCGAGGCCGACGTTCGGCATCGCCGCGAGCACCGAGCCGTCGCGCTTCATCTCGGCGAGCGCGGTCAAGGCCGCCGCGGGGCCGCGGCCGTGGTTCGCGCCGAACGCGGCGACGCCGAGTTGCGCGAGTCGGTCCGCCGCGTCACCGGCCGTCACGCCGGCGAGCGTTTGCCCGTCGGCGTCGAAGCTCATCATCGCGACGATCGGCAGCCCGGACACCGAGCGCAAGCCGGAGATCGCCGCCTCGAGCTCGTCGAGGTCGTAGAAGGTCTCGAGCGCGAAGAGGTCTGCGCCGCGGCCCTCGAGGATCCGGGCCTGCTCGGCAAAGAGCTCGCCCGCGTCGGAGCCCAGATGCTCGCTGTCGCCGAGCGGGCCAATCGCTCCGGCGATGAAGACGTCTCGGCCGGAGATCTCGCGCGCTTCCCGGGCGAGCTTGACCCCGCTCGAGTTGATCTGCTCGAGCTCGTCGTCGAGGAAGTGCCCGGCCAGTTTGCGCCGGTTCGCCCCGAATGTGTTCGTCTCGATCAGCTCGGCCCCGGCAGCGATGAAGCTGATGTGGAGAGCCGTGACCGCGTCCGGGGCCCGGAGATTCGCCTCCTCGGGCGTGCGCACGCGCGGGACGGCGGACGAGACGAGGGTGCCCATGCCGCCGTCGGCGACGATCGGGGGCCCCTCGCGGAGGCGTTGCTCGAAGCGGCCCGGCATCACCGAAACCTAGAGCAGAAGCACGCTACTACCGTTTTCATACGGTCAACCACGCTGGTCAAGCACCAGACGGGGGATGGATCAAGTGAGCCCCGGCGCGGGATGATGCACTCAGTTCGCGAGGCCCGATGCGGCGGGGCCTCTCGGACACATAAGAGCAAGGTGGGACCCAGGCAGCACTTCCCCCCGCTGCCGATGGTTTCAAGAAGCCCCCGGCCTGGGACTGACGGCAATCACTCCCTGTGGCAGGGTCAAGACGGCGGCCTTCGGGCCGCCGTCAGCTTTTGTGGAGCAGCCTGCCCTCCATGCCCCCGGCGACCGTGACGACCTGGCCGCTGACGTGGCCCGAGATCGTCGGCGAGGCCAGAGCGAGGATCTGCGCCGCAACGTCCTCGGCCGTAGCCACCTTGCGGAGTGCCATCGTGGCCGTCACCTCGGCGACCTTGGCCTCGTCGAGGGCGGCGTCGCTCATCGGCGTGTACGTCCAGCCCGGCGCGACGCCGTTCACACGGGTGCGCGGGTGCCGGCGGACGGCCTCGTTCTTCATCGAGAGCAGCAGTCCGCCGAGGATCGCCGACTTCGCGGCGGCGTAGTCCGCGTGACCCGCCTCACCGAAGATGCCGGCCGTCGAGCCGACGAGGACGAGCGAGCC
>DASYAO010000172.1:0-16383 GCA_036501285.1 Gaiellaceae bacterium | reverse complement strand
CCTGCTCGAGCTTCGTCAACAACTCCTTGTCGACGGTGCCAGCCTGCTCCTCTGCCATCGAAGCCTCCCGCGTGAATTTTCGCTCAGTTAGACGATCTGCCGCCCCCTAAAGGTAGCTGGACACGGGTTTGGAGGGAATGGCCGACCGGACGGTCTTAGGCTGTTCTCACCCGCGACGGCGCCGTTCCCGTTTCGCAGCGGGTCTGGCCGGAGGATCACGGTCTCACTGGGGGCGTGCGTCAGCATCCAGGCGAGGTCTTTCGTGGTGAAACCCGGCTTCCGGCCGGCCGGGGCGGGCACGACGATCCGGTCGAAGTGCTCGACGTCCCAGAGGCGCTGGAGCGCATGGATCGGCGTCCTACCGCTCTCGACCCGGGCGTCAACCGGGACGCCCGAGCGGAGTGCGGCGTGCTCGACTGCCTCGAGCAGCGGCATCGCGACCGACACGTCCTTCTGCATCGGAGCGTCGCCGTCGAGCTCGAGCGGGACGACGATCAGGTACGCCGGGACGAGAGTGGCCGACTCGGCGCGCGCGATGCGGATCGCCGCGGCGAGCACGTGCCCGTCGAGCGCACCGCCGGTGAATGGCACGAGGATCCGGCCGACGCGCGTGCGGCGGTCGAGTCGCGGCGAGCGCCGCGACCACGCGAGCGCAGCTGCGAGCAGTACCGAGAGCGTGGCGAGTGCGACGACGATGCCGATCAACGCGGATCCTCCTCGCGAAGCGCCCGGTCGGAGACCACGCGGATGTCGATTCCCGGCAATTCTCGGACGAGCGCCGACACGAGCGAGCCGCGGCGGATCTCCGTGAGACGGGATTCGTCGGGCGTGCCGACGAACACGTAGGTCGAACCACGTTCGCGGGCGACGCGCTTGATCGTCTCGACGAGCTTGCCGCCTTCGACCTCGAGGAAGTGCACGCCGAGGATGCTCGCGAGCCGGCGAAGCGCGGCGAGCGAGTTCACCTGTGCTTCGGTCAGCTCCTTCCCGGGCTTGCGGACCCAGAGCGCGTCGACCTCGGAGCCAAGGCGCTGCGCCGAGCGAAATGCACGGCGGAGTAGCCGCTGCGAGCGCGCTTCTGGTGTGACGAGCGCGAGGATCCGTTCCGCGACCGCCTGCTGGCTCAGCGGGTCGAGGATCGCAGTCGCTCGTCTTGCTTCGACGTCTTCGGCGAGCTCGCGCAAGACGAGCTCGCGCAGCGCTGCGAGGTTGTCGAGACGGAAGAAGTTGACGAGCGCAGTGTCGACACGCTCGCGCGGATAGACCTTTCCCGTCGCGATGCGCTCGCGCAGTGCCTCGGGTGTCAGGTCGACGAGCACGACTTCGTCCGCCTCATCGAGGATCCGGTCAGGGAACGTCTCGCGAACACGCACGCCGGTGAGCTCGAACACCTCGTCGTTCAGGCTCTCGAGGTGCTGGACGTTCACCGTCGAGGTGACGTCGATGCCGGCGACGAGAATCTCTTCGATGTCCTCGTAGCGCTTGCGATTGCGCGCCTCCGGCACGTTCGTGTGTGCAAGCTCGTCGGCGAGCGCGAGCTCGGGTTTGCGGAGGATGACCGCGTCGACGTCCATCTCTCCGCCCAGGCGCGGAACCTGCTCGAGCCCTTCGGCCAGCGCGGTTGTCTCAGGCCGGTCGTGCGGCTCGAGGTAGCCGATGACGACGTCGCGCCCCTCCGCCTGCGCCTGCTGCCCCTCTTGCAGCATGCGGTAGGTCTTGCCGACGCCCGCCGCCATGCCCAGCAGGATCCGGTACTGGCCGCGCACTCACGCCCCGAGCAAATTGTGGACGACGAGGTCGATGAGCTTGATCCCGACGAACGGCAGGATCATCCCGCCGAGGCCGTAGATCAGCAGGTTGCGACGCAGGAGGGCCGTCGCGCCGATCGCTCGGTACTTGACGCCCTTGAGCGCCAGCGGGACGAGTGCCGGGATGATCAAGGCGTTGAAGATGATCGCGGAGACGATCGCGCTCCTCGGCGTGCCGAGATGCATGACGTTCAGCGAGTTCAGCGGGCCGTGGTGACCCGACTTCGCGTAGGTGAAGGCAAACATCGCCGGCAGGATCGCGAAGTACTTGGCGACGTCGTTCGCGATCGAGAACGTCGTCAGTGCGCCCCGCGTGATCAAAAGCTGCTTCCCGACCTCGACGATCTCGATCAGCTTCGTCGGATTCGAGTCGAGGTCGACCATGTTCCCGGCCTCCTTGGCAGCCGAAGTACCCGTGTTCATCGCGACGCCGACGTCCGCCTGCGCGAGGGCCGGTGCGTCGTTCGTGCCGTCGCCGGTCATGGCGACCAGGCGGCCCTTCCCCTGCTCATCCTTGATCAAGGCCATCTTTGCCTCCGGCGTCGCCTCGGCAAGGAAGTCGTCGACTCCTGCCTCGTCGGCGATCACGGCTGCTGTGACGCGATTGTCGCCCGTGATCATCACGGTGCGGATCCCCATCCTCCGCAGCTCGTCGAAACGCTCTCGCATGCCGCCCTTGACGATGTCCTTGAGGTGGATCACACCGAGGACGAAGTTGTCCTGTGCAACGACGAGCGGGGTTCCACCCGCCCGCGCGATCCTGTCGACCTCTTCGTCGAGCCGGGACGGGATCTTGCCGCCCTGCTCCTCGACCCAGCGCTTGACCGAATCGGCGGCGCCCTTGCGCAGCTTCTTACCGTCCAGGTCGACGCCGCTCATGCGTGTGGTCGCGGAGAACGGAATAAAGGTGGCGTCGAGTTCCGAGAGCTCCCGCCCGCGTAACCCGTATTGCTCCTTCGCGAGCACGACGATCGAGCGCCCCTCTGGCGTTTCGTCGGCGAGCGACGAAAGTTGGGCCACCTCGGCGAGCTCCGCGACCGGGACGCCGTCGACCGGAACGAACGCCGACGCCTGGCGATTGCCGAGGGTGATCGTTCCAGTCTTGTCGAGCAGCAGCACATCGACGTCGCCCGATGCTTCGACCGCGCGGCCCGACATCGCAAGCACGTTGCGCTGTACGAGACGATCCATACCAGCGATTCCGATCGCCGAAAGTAGTGCGCCGATAGTCGTCGGGATCAACGCGACGAGCAGCGCGATCAGAACGGTTTGCGACAGGTGCGTGCCGGCGTAGATCGCGAACGGCCGCAGCGTGACGACCGCTGCGAGGAACGTGATCGTCAACCCGGCAAGCAGGATGTTCAGCGCGATCTCGTTCGGCGTCTTGCGCCGCTCCGCGCCCTCGACGAGGGCGATCATCCGGTCGAGGAACGACCTACCGGGCTCCTGTGTCACCTGGACAACGAGGCGGTCGGAGAGCAGCCGCGTGCCGCCGGTGACGGCCGAGCGGTCGCCGCCCGCCTCACGGATCACCGGCGCCGACTCGCCCGTGATCGCGGACTCGTCAACAGAGCCGACTCCCTCGACGATCTCGCCGTCGGCGGGAATCACCTCGCCGGCAACGACGATGACCATATCGCCACGCTGCAACTCGGGGGCGGGCACCTGTCGGCCGCCGGTGAGCGTCGCGACGGTCGTCGTGCGGGTTGCGCGAAGAGCGTTTGCCTGGGCCTTGCCCCGCCCTTCGGCGACCGCCTCTGCGAAGTTCGCAAACAGAACCGTGAGCCAGAGCCAGATCGCGATCACGCTCACGAACCAGAGCGAGCCTGCATTGCCGCGAATCAGGTCGAGCACGAAAATCCCGGTCGTGATCACGCTGCCGAGCTCGACGATGAACATCACCGGGTTCTTCAGTTGCAACCGCGGGTCGAGCTTCGGAAACGAGTCGCGAACGGCCCCGACGACGATCTCGCGCGAGAAGATGCTTGCCGACGTCCGCGCCATCAGCCGACCGTCCGGTCGAGAGCGAGGTTGAGCTCGAGCACGTTCACGCCCGGCTCACCGAAGAAACCCCACAAGCGTCCGACCGTGTACTTCTCGACCAGCTGCTGGACGGCCGCGAGTGGAAGGTGCCGCACGGCTGCGATGCGCCGTGACTGAAGCTGCGCGTATGCGATCGAAATATCGGGGTCGATCCCCGACGCTGACGTCGTCACCGCGTCGACGGGAATGTCGTGGATCGTCAGACCCGGGTTGTACGGGCCCTCGAGCTTCAGGATCGCCTGCGCCGCGGTCGCGACGTTTTTCTCGAGAATCGAGCTCGTCGGGCCGTAGTTGGCGAAGCTCGTCCCCATCGCGTTGTACGACACCGCCGATGGGCGCTCGTAGAAGTACTTTTCGCTCGTGAAGCTCTGCGCGGCGAGCTTGGAGCCGACAACCTTGCCGTTCACGGTGATCAAGCTCCCGTTCGCCTCACCCTTGAACGCGACCTGGGCAAACCCGGTCATCAGCAAGGGGTAGCCGAAACCGAACACGGCGGTGATCACGACGATCGCGATCACGGAGCCGGCAACGTTCTTCATCGGTGCATCAGCCCTTCGACGATCGGTCCGAGGGTGAGCGCCGGGAAGATCATCAACCCGGCCGTGAGCGCAATCACGCCCACGAGCAGTACGACGAACGTCGGCCCGTCGGTGCGGAAGGTCCCGGCCGAGGCCGGCACGATCTTCTTCTTCGCAAGCGCTCCGCCGAGAGCGAGCGCGGCGAACATCGGCACGAAGCGGCCGAGCAGCATCGCGACCGCTCCGAAGTCGGCGCTGAAGTTCGTCAGGCCGAAGCCGGCGAACGCGCTGCCGTTGTTGTTCGACTGAGAGTCGTAGGCGTAGAGCGTCTCGGTGAAGCCATGGACGCCGCTGTTGTAGATCGAGGCAAGCCCACTCTTCGTCACGATCGAGATCGCCGCGAGCGTGAGCACCATTGTCGGGACGAAGAGTGCACCGAGCGCTGCGTACTTGATCTCCCGGGCGTCGATCTTCTTCCCCAACCATTCAGGTGTTCGCCCCACCATCAATCCCGCGACGAACACTGCGAGAACGATGTAGAAGAACATGCCGTAGAGGCCGGAGCCGACGCCTCCGAAGATGACCTCGCCGAGGAACAGGTTCACGAGTGGCACGGCTCCGCCCGCGGGGGTCTGTGCGTCGAAGCCGGAGTTGACCGAGCCGTTCGAGGCGTCGCTCGTGGCGACCGTCCAGAGCGACGAGTTCGCCTGCCCGAAACGCACCTCCTTGTCGGACATGTTGCCTCCGGATTGGGCAGCGCTCTGCGTGATGTCCACGCCCGAGTTGCGCAGGACGGACGAGCCGTGCTGCTCGGCCGGCAGGTTGACGGCGATGCCGAGTGCGAAGACGGCAAACATCGCCGCGAAGACGGCCCACGCATGACGTCGTGCAAACACCATCTTCCCGAACATGAACACCTCGGCCGCGGGGATCACCAGGATCGCCAGCAGCTCGATGAAGTTGGAGAGGCCGGTCGGGTTTTCGAACGGGACGGCCGAGTTCGAGTTGTAGAACCCGCCGCCGTTCGTGCCGAGCTGCTTGATCGCAATCTGCGAGGCGACCGGTCCTCGCGCGATCGACTGCGTCGCGCCCTGAAGCGTGGTCGCGGTCGCGTGGCCGTGGAGGGTCTGCGGCACGCCCTGCCAGATCAGCAGCGCGCCGACGACGAGGCAGAGCGGCAGCAGCAGGTAGACAAGCGAGCGATAGAGGTCAACCCAGAAGTTGCCGATCGTCTCCGACGAACGGCGCGCGATGCCTCGCACCACAGCCGCGAGCACGGCAATGCCGACTGCAGCCGAGACGAAGTTCTGGACGGCGAGGCCCGCCATCTGCGTGAGGTACGACATCGTGTACTCACCGCCGTAGAACTGCCAGTTCGTGTTCGTAATGAAGCTTGCAGCCGTGTTCAGCGAGAGATGCGCCGGCACGCCTTTCATGTGATCGGGATTCAGGAACAGATGTCCCTGAGCGCGCTGGATCAGATAGAGCAGTCCCCAGAAGAGCACGCTGAAAACGAGCACCGTCTTGCCGTAGCTCTTCCAGTTCTGCTCGCCACAGGCGAACCGGCGCTCAATCGGATCGAGGCGATCGCGCATGAAGACGCGCGCCATCCAGAGTCCGAGCGGATACCCGAGCGCGACGAGCGCGATCGAGTAGACGAGGATCTGCGAGATTCCCTGGCCGTTCAGAAGTTCTCACCCCGGAACAGCGCGTAAACGAGGTAGCCGAGAACGGCGAGCGAGACGATCAGTCCGAATGCGTCGGCCGCAGACATCAGACCCTGTCGAGGACCCAGAGGATCAGATAGACGAACACGAAACAGGCCGCCGCGATGCCGATTGCCGCCAGGTCGTACACAGCTTCGACGGTACGACCGCCCGCCTGAGGGCGGACTGAAGGTTCAGGGGCTAGCGCTGAAGAATTTCTGAAGGATCGACGAGCCGGTAACCGGCACCCGGCTCGGTGAGCAGGTAGCACGGCTGCGTGCGGTCGGGCTCGATCTTGCGCCGAAGTTGAGAGATGTTGACGTGGAGCAGGTTCGACTCGTTGCCGTAGCTCGGCCCCCACACCTCACGCAACAACACGCGATGGGTGAGCAGCTTCCCTTTGTTCAGAGCGAGCACGCGAAGCAGCTCGAACTGATGAGGCGTCAGGTGCACGGCGCCTCCGCCGCGTGACACTCTTCGCTTCTCGAGATCGACGACGAGGTCGCCTACCTCGATCACGGGCTCGGCATCCGGGGCCTTGCGACGCAGCACCGCGCGCAGACGCGCGAGCAACTCGTCGATGCCGACAGGCTTCGTCACGTAGTCGTCGGCACCCGCGTCGAGCGCTGCGACCTTCTCGCGTTCCTCGCCGATCGCGGAGAGGACGATTACCGGCGCACTGCTCCACGTGCGGAACTCGCGGCAGACATCGACGCCCGTTCCATCGGGAAGCACGAGGTCGAGGATCATGGCCTCGGGCGGCCGCATCGCCGCCGACGCGAGTGCACCTTCGGCGGTCTCGGCCGTCTCGACCTCGTACCCCGCACCTCGGAGGCTCGTCCGGAGCGCACGGAGGATCTGCTGCTCGTCGTCGACGACGAGGATGCGAACGCCCGTCATGCTGCTCCCACCTTCGGCGCCGACAGGCGGCGACTCACACCTTCACCCGAGCCGCAACCGCCGGCAGCGCAAGGACGAACGTCGCACCCTGCCCGAAACGCGATTCGACCCAGAGCCGGCCGCCGTTCGCCTCCGCGAAGCCTCGCGCGATTGCGAGCCCGAGTCCGGCACCTGGACGATCGCCCCGGTTGCCGCGATGGAACGGCTCGAAGATCCGTTCTCGGTCGTCAACGGTCACGCCGGGGCCGTGGTCGATCACCCGCACGACCGCTTCGGTCGGAGTCGCAGAGATGTTGACATGCACCGGCTCGTCGTCCGCTGAGTACTTGAGCGCGTTCTCGAGGACGTTGACGATCACGCGCTGGATCTGATGGGCATCCGCTCGGACGGTTGGCGACTCGTCGGGCAGCGCGATCTCGACGCGCGTTCCGTCGGAGCCCAGCTCGTCGAGGGCTCCGACGACGAGATCGTCGAGCTCGAGCAGCGTCGGCTCGGGCTGGGCGGCTCCGGCTTGGAGCCGTGAGAGGTCGAGCAGGTTCCCGACCAGGTGGTCGAGGCGCTCCGACGCGGCGACGATCGTCGCCAGCAGGTCGGCCCGGTCCTCGTCGGCGATCGTGAGGTCGCGGGCCGCGAGCGCGCTCGCCGAGGTCGAGATCGCCATCAGCGGCGTGCGCAGGTCGTGGCTGACGGCGCGCAGCAGCGCGGTCTTGATCACGTCCGCCCGGCGAAGCGCCTCTGCCTCGAGAGCCTCCTGCGCGAGCCGCTCACGCTCCTCGAGCAGCGCCGTCGCCTCGCGAGCGAGTCGCGCCGCTTCCTGCGCGCGCCGACGAGCGCGCGCGGCGAGCTCGCTGACGACGATCGCAGTCACGACGAACACGACGAGCGCGAACCAGTTGCTCGAGTCGCGCAGCGTGAACGTGTGCACCGGCGGCAGGAAGAAGAAGTTGAACGCGAGCATGCTCGCGACCGAGACTCCGACTGCGTACGGCAGGCCGTAGAAGACGGCGACAGGCAACACGGCGAAGACGTAGAGCGCGCCGAGGCTGAGGACGGGCACGTAGTACTTCAGCCCGAAGATCACGCCCGTGACGACGGCCACGGCGGTGCCGCACGCGAACGCCGCCTGCAGCCTGGATTTCACATGGTCAAGCTACCGCGCCGAACGGATCGCCCGGATCAGCTCCCATTTGCCCATCTTCGAACGGCCCTCGATGCCGAGCGACCGCGCTGTCTCGTAGAGCTGCTGCCGGTTGCGGTCCTCGAGCGCGTGCCCGGCGTCTCCGTGCCGCCGCCGGCCCTTCTGCGCCTCGGCGACGAGGCTCCGCCGCGTGCTCTTCGGCAGGTGCGCGATCGTGCGCTTCTTCGTCGCTGCCCGCTGCGCCTTCTTCACGTTATGACGTGCAGCCGATTTTTGCTTCGCAGTTGTCATCGGATCACCTCCGAGAATCGGCTACCCGCGAGTACGAGACCGAAACGCTCATTCGGACACGCTTCACAGGCGTTCTGTGCGGGTCGCCCCGGCATCCGGTTCGAGGCCGGCGGCGACGCGAACGTCGCGCCAATCGATCTTCGCCTGTGTCAGCCCACCTAGCCGAGTGAAACCATGCGGTCGATCGCGCCGCGCGCCTTCGCGGCGAGCTCGGGATCAACCGTCACGACGAACTTCTCGTCGCGCAGCGAGTCGCGCACCTTTTCGAGCGTGATCATCTTCATGAAGCGGCACACCGCTCCCTCGCGCACCGGTTCGAAGCGCTTGCCGGGCGCTTCGCGGCGCAGGCGGTGGATGATCCCCTCCTCGGTCGCAACAAGGAAGCGCTCGGTCGGCGAGGTGCGCGCGTGCTCGACCATGCGCTCGGTCGAGAGGATCTTCGTGCGGCCGTTCGCGAACGCCATCGCCTGGCTCGCGCAGCCGCACTCGGGATGCACGAGCAGCTCGGCCTCCGGCGCCTCGCGCTGCCAGTACTCGATGTCGCTCGGCCGGATGCCGGCGTGCACGTGGCACTCGCCGAGCCAGATGCGCAGCTTGCGGCCGGTGACGCGCTCGAGCCAGAGCCCGAGGAAGAGATCCGGCAGGAAGAGGATCTCCCTGTCGGCCGGGATCGCCTCGATCACCTCGACCGCGTTCCCGGACGTGCAGCAATAGTCGCTCTCGGCCTTCACCTCGGCGGTCGTGTTCACGTAGGAGACGACGACTGCGCCTGGGTGCTCCGCCTTCCACGCGCGGAGCTGCTCCGCCGTGATCGATGAGGCGAGCGAGCAGCCGGCGTTCGGGTCCGGGATCAGCACCGTCTTCTCCGGCGAGAGGATCGCCGCTGTCTCGGCCATGAAGTGCACTCCGCAGAAGACGATCGTGTCGGCATCGGTCGACGCCGCCTGACGCGACAGGCCGAGCGAGTCGCCGACGTAGTCGGCGACGTCCTGCACCTCGGGCACCTGGTAGTTGTGCGCGAGGATCACCGCTTTGCGCGCCCGCGCGAGCTCGCGCACCTCGTCGTGCAGCGACGTCGTCGAGGCGAGCGCGGTCATTCGACCTCCAACGAGACATGGAGAGCGCGCGCCGAATGGGTGAGCGCGCCCACCGAGATGAAGTCGACCCCCGTCTCGGCGTACGCGCGCACGGTTGCGATCGAGATGCCCCCCGATGCCTCGAGCTTCGCCCGACCCGCAACGCGCTCGACCGCGTGGCGCACCTGCTCCGGCGTCATGTTGTCGAGCAGGATGCGATCGGCGCCGGCAGCTAGCGCCTCGTCGACCTCCGCCAGCGATTCCGTCTCGACCTCGACCGGCCGGCCGTTCCGAAGCGCGGCGACCGCAGGCGCGATCCCACCCGCGATCCGAAGATGGTTCTCCTTCAGCAACACCGCGTCGTGCAGGCCGAAGCGGTGGTTTTGCCCGCCGCCGGTCCGCACCGCGTACTTCTCGAGCGCCCGCAGGCCCGGTGTCGTCTTCCGCGTGTCGAGGATCTCCGTTCCGGTGCCTTCGACGAGATCGACGTAGCGCGCGGTTAGCGTCGCGATCCCGCAAAGACGGCCGAAGAGGTTGAGCGCGGTGCGCTCCCCGGTGAGGACGGCCCGAGCCGGTCCCTCGATCTCGGCTACGGCCACCGGAACGCTCGCGACGCGGGTGCCCTCGCCGACGAG
Organism: Gaiellaceae bacterium; assembly: GCA_036501285.1. GTDB lineage: Bacteria > Actinomycetota > Thermoleophilia > Gaiellales > Gaiellaceae > PALSA-600. The sequence continues at coordinate 6,268 of DASYAO010000172.1, read as the reverse complement.
CGCTTCGACGCGCACTTGCGCGTCGAGCGCCGCGAAGACAGCGCGCACGGCGGCCACGCCGCAGACGACGCCCGGCTCCTCGAGCACGACCTCGGCGCGGCACCGGGCATCTACCGGCACGACGCCGTTTGTCGTCACGTCGCCGTCGCCGACGTCCTCCGCGAGCGCCGCGCGGACGACCGGCTCGAGGACTGCCGGCGTCAGCTCCATCGCTCGAAGCGCGGCTTCTTGCCGTGCGTGAGCACGACGTGCGCGGTCTGCGCGTCGTCCTCCGTCGGGAAGTCTGAGCGGAAATGACAGCCGCGGCTCTCGCGCCGCGCGAGCGCGCTCTCGGCGACGAGACGCGGCAGAAGCGATTCGACACGGCGGAGGCGCTCGAGCCCCTCCGCGTTGCGGATCACGCCCGCGTCGTCCCAGAGCAGGCGCCGTATTCCCGGCGTCACCTGTCCCGAAGAGTCACGTCGTGGTGTCTGACACCAGGACATGCCCCCAACGGACCGGTTATCGAGCGCGGCAATCCCGGCTCGGCGGCCGAAAACGAGGCACTCGAGCAGCGAGTTCGACGCGAGCCGGTTCGCGCCGTGCACGCCGGTCGCAGCGCACTCGCCGGCGGCATAGAGACCGGGCAGCGTCGTTCGGCCGTCGAGGTCGGTGACGATGCCGCCAACCGTGTAGTGCGCGGCAGGAGCGATCGGGATCGGTTCGACCGCCGGGTCGTAGCCGGCACGCTCGAGCGTCGCCATCAGACCCGGGAAGCGGCCGCGATCGATCGGACGCAGGTCGAGCCGAGCGCCGCCGTGCGCGACGATCGCGCGCGTGACGACGTCTCGCGGCGCGAGCTCGTCGGTGAAGCGATCGCCGTCGTCGTCGACGAGCAGCGCGCCTTCGCCGCGAAGCGCCTCGGAGAGCAGGAAGCCGTCGCCCGAGAGCGCCGTCGGATGGAACTGCACGAACTCGAGATCCGCGAGCGCAGCGCCCGCGTCGTAGGCGAACGCGAGCCCGTCGCCGATCGAGCCGAGCGGGTTCGTCGTGCGCTCCCAGAGCGCGGCATAGCCGCCCGTCGCGAGCAACGTCACGGGCGCTTCGATCGTCCGCCGGTCGGTGGCAACTCCGGCGCAGCGTCCCTCGTCCTCGAGCAGCGCGCGAACCGTCTCGCCTTCAACGACCTCGATGCGCCGATGCGCGCGAACGCGCTCGCCGAGCGCCGCGGAGATCGCCTTGCCGGTTTCGGCGCCGTGCACATGCGCGATCCGGCGCCGCGAGTGCCCGCCCTCGCGCCCGAGATCGCCGTCGAACTCGACGCCGAGCCCTTCGAGCTCGGCGATGCGCGCGGGCGCCTCAGTCGTCAGCACCTCGACTGCGCTCGGCCGGCAAAGCCCGCGTCCGGCGCGGAACGTGTCCTCCGCGTGCAGCTCGGGCGAGTCGTCGCCGCCGATCGCGCCCGCAACCCCGCCTTGCGCCTGCCAGCTGTTCGAGGCAGTGGCCGGGGCCTTCGCAAGAACGAGCACCTCGGTCTCCCGAGCGGCGGCGAGCGCCGCGTAGAGCCCGGCGACCCCGCCGCCGACGACCACCATGTGCGGTTTTCTACTCACAGTCGATAACCTTGCGGAGAGTGTACACCCACGCCGTCCTCGCCACGGTCTTCCAGGTGCGCGCCGGAGAGCTCCAGGTGCTGCTCTGGGAGCGCGCGCTCGAGCCGTTCGCCGGGCGCTGGTCGCTACCGGGCGGTGAGCTCGCCGACCATGAAACGCTCGAGGCGTCGATCCGCCGGCATCTCGCGGCGAAGGTCGACGTGCGCGAGCTGTCGCACCTCGAGCAGCTCGAGACGCTGAGCGAGCCGAAGCGCAGTCCCGCGCGCCGCGAGCTCGCAACCGCATATCTCGGGCTCGTGCCGCGCGACGCCGAGCCCGTGCTCCCGGACGACACACGTTGGCATCCGGTTGACAAGCTTCCGCCGCTCGCGTTTGACCACGAGCACGTCGTCCTCGTTGCGCGCGAACGCCTGCGGGGGAAGCTCTCCTACACGAACATCGGCTTCGCACTCGCGCCGCCGACGTTCACGATCTCCGAGTTGCGCGAGCTCTACCGCGCCGCGCTCGGCCACGACGTGTCGTCGACGAACCTCCAGCGCGTGCTCTTGCGCCGCGGCGTCCTCGAACAGACCGGCGAGCGCCGGGAGGCCGGCCCGTCAGGCGGGAGACCGGCCGCCGTCTACCGCTTCGGGCGGCAGGAGCTGCAAATCACCGACCAGTTCGCCGCTTTGCGGCCCCGACGAGGCGCCACGCTCCCGGGAGCGCGGCGGCGGCGAGGTAGAGCTTGATCATGTCGCCCGGCACGAACGCATAGAGACCGTCAGTCAGCGTCGTGTTCCAGCTGTTGCCGAAGCCGTTGGCACCGAGCCAATGGTGAAGCCACAGCAGGCCGAACAGATAGATGGCGACGTTTCCGGTCAGCATCGCCGACACTGATGACGAGACCCGCCTGTCCCAGCCACGCTCTGCCAGGAAACCGATCAGGGAAGCAGCGACGACGAACCCCACGAGGTAGCCGCCGGTCGACCCGCTGACGACGCTCCAGCCGTGCTTGTGCTGAGAGTAGACCGGCGCGCCGGCGATTCCCACGGCGAGGTAGAGAAGCAGGCTTGCGCAACCGCGAATCGAACCGAGCGAGGCGCCCACGACCACGACCGCGAAGGTCTGAAGCGTGATCGGCACCGGCGTAAAGCCGAGGTGGAACGAAACCTGGGCGCACGCGGCCACAAGTCCCGCGCCCCCGACGACCAGCAGGGCGTCGGTCAGAAGCCCGGACTTCGGCAGGAGTGCAACGCGCAGGGTGGCGGCTGGAGTCTGTGCGGTCATGAGTCGGACGGGGAAATTAGTGGTTTCAGGGTGGTGAGCGAGCGCTATCCTGGTTGACGGCTCAATGAGAGACATCCTCTCGATTCTCGACCGGTGGACGCGCGAGGGCCAGGCTGTGGCCGTCGGCTCCGTGATCGAGCGTATCGGCTCCGCGCCCCGCGATCCCGGAGCAGCGCTCGCGGTCGCGGCCTCCGGCGAGGTCGCCGGCTCCGTCACCGGCGGCTGCGTCGAGCCCGCCGTGATCCGCGAGGCAACCGAGGTGCTGAACGGCTCGAGTGGCCGCATCTGCCGCTACGGCCTGACCGACGACGACGGCTTCGACGTCGGCCTCTCGTGCGGCGGCACGATAGCGATCGCTGTCTACCCGCTCGATAAGAAGGTGCTGAAGCCGCTCGGAGAGGCGGTCGCAAACGACTTGCCCGTGGCTCTCACCGTGCGCCTCGACGACGAGCGCTTCGGCGAGCAGCGCCTCGTCTCGAGCGACGGCGCCCAGGCCGGCGATGCCGTCGAGCACGCGGCACGCTCGCTGCTCGAGCTCGGCGAGAGCGGCGTCGTCGACGCCGACGGCGAGCTCGTCTTCGTCGAGTCCTATGCCCCGCGGCCGAATCTCTACCTCTTCGGCGCGAGCGACCACGTCGCCGCTGTCGTGACGATGGGCAAGTTCCTCGGTTACCGCGTCACCGTCTGCGACCCGCGCGCGACCTTCATGACGCGCGAGCGCTTCCCGGATGCCGACGAGCTCGCCATCGAGTGGCCCGACCGCTTCCTCGAAACGGCGCCGGTCGATGCGCGCACGGCGCTCTGCATGCTCACGCACGACCTCAAGTTCGACGTCCCCGCACTCAAGCTCGCACTTGCGTCGAACGCCGGCTACATCGGCGCGATCGGAAGCGAGAAGACCCGCACCGAGCGCGATGCGCGCCTGCGCGACGAGGGCGTCGGCGACGCCGACCTCGCACGGCTCCACGCACCCATCGGAATCCAGATCGGCGCCCGCACGCCGGAAGAGGTCGCCGTCACGGTCGCGGCCCAGCTGATCGAGTCGAACGTGATCGCGCGCGCAAAGCACGTCACGTCGGTTGCGCACGCGACAGTACTCTCGTAAGCATGTCGTCATTGGTGAAGGTGACGGCGGGCAAGCCGTCTGAGTTCCGTTTCCGGCTGTCCGCTCACGTCGTGCCCGCAGGCTCCGTCACCTTCGACGTGACGAACCAGGGCAAGCTGCTGCACAACTTCAAGATCGACGGACACGTCACGAAGCTGCTCGCGCGAGGCCAGTCGCAGGCGCTCGTGGTGACGTTCCCGAAGCCGGGGCGCTATCCGTATCTGTGCACGGTGACAGGCCACGCCGACGCCGGCATGAAAGGCATCCTCACCGTTCGCTGACGGCGTCGCCGACCCTGATCACGCCGCTGGAGACGATGTCGGCGTTCAGTCCGGCGCGGTGCGTGAGCTCCTTGATGATTCCCGGGCGCGTCAGCGACTCGAGATGCGCGCACGGCTCGCAAAGTTCGACGCCGAGACACTCGACCTCGCCGACGCTGAAGCGTTTGCCCACGAGATCGTTCAGCCGCACGCCGCGGACGACGATCTGACGCCGCGACTGTGCGCCCGTCAGCCCGACGTCTTCGACCGACTCGGCCTCGACCAGCGTGATCGCGCCGCCGGGCCGCTGCCCGCCGGCGCGATAGTGACGGTCGCCCTCGAGCCCGCAGCCGGCGACGGCATTCACCTCGGTGACCGGCCCAAGCGCTTCCGACGTGCCGATGTTGATCTCTTCAACCATCCGGGGCGATTACGGTAGCGGTGAGGTCGGCCGGCGTCTCGAGAACGAGGTCGGCATCGGCGAGCGCGTCGTCGCCCGGCGGGAAATGCGGATTCGGGATCGCGAGACAGCGCATGCCCGCGGCCTTCGCGGCCCTGATCCCGTTGTGCGAGTCCTCGACTGCCGTGCACTCGGCCGGGTCGAAGCCGATCCGGCGTGCCGCCTCGAGATAGACGTCGGGCGCCGGCTTACCGGCGGCGACCTCCTCGGAGGAGACGGTTCCGGCGAAGAGACCGCCGATCCCACCCGCCTCGAGCACCTCGTCGATCAGCTCGCGGTTCGACGACGACGCGAGCCCGAGCACGAACCGCTCCGCCGTGCGGCGGACCGCGTCGAGCGCGCCCGGGATCCACGGCGGCCCATCGGCGTAGCGTTCGATCATCCGCTCGACGACGATCCGGTTGATCTCCTCCGGCGGCTCGGCGAGACCGATCTCGTCATGCATGTACCGCGTCCATTCCGTCGAGCTCATGCCCATCATCGCCCGCTGCGCCCGCTCGTGCCAGCGCCCGCCGCGTTCGTGCGCGAGTGCCTCGCGCACGTCGTCCCACACCTGCTCGGAGTCGATCAGCACGCCGTCCATGTCGAAAATCACAGCCCGGATCAAAGCGACTGATAGGCCTGGCCGAGGTACACGAGCGCACCTTTGCCGGAGCCTTGCTCGAGGCGCTGCACCTCGCCGACGAAGACGGTGTGGTCGCCCGCCTCGACCTCGTCGACCGTGCGCACGTGCAGCCACCCGACCGCGTTCGCGAGTAGGAGCGGATCGTCGTCACGCACGTCGATGCCGTCCCAAAGCGCGATCGGCGGGATGCTCCGGGCGAAATGCTGTGCGACGTGCTCCTGGTCACCGGCGAGGAGCGAGACGCTCCACTCACCTGCTTCGCGCAGCGGCTCGTAGAGCGAGGCCGAGAGCGCGAGCGAGATGCCGACGAGCGGCGGCTCGAGCGAAAGCGAGACGAGCGAGTTGACGGTCAGTCCCGCGCGCCGCCCGCCCGACTCGGCGACGACGACCGAGACGCCGGTTGGCCAGTGCCGGAAGAGCGCGCGCTGCTCGCTTCCACGTGCATTCACCGGTGCCAGGTTAGACACCTGGCACCGGTGAGCTCCGAATGAAACAGATGCCAGGCTGCTAGTTCGCCTTGCACTGCTTGTCGTCGAGCGCAGTGATCTTCGCGTTCTGCGTCTCGTCGACCGAGGCGTTGTACGGGCCGGGCGACGGCACCGTCACGCTGACGTCGGGCGCCACGCCCGGGCCTTCGATCGTCAGTCGGTACTGGCTGCCGGCGCCGGTACGGCCGTTGTGGGGGCTGAAGCCGTAACAGAAGACCCCGTCACCGGTGTGCGTCAGGAAGCTGTTGACGCGCCGCCATCCTGTGCTGCTGTAGTCCGAGTCGAGCGAGTCGACGTAGACGTTGCGCCCGAACGTGTCGAGCGGCGCGCCTGCCGCCGTCGCCTTGAAGCCGAACACGGCACCGCCGTTGTAGGTGTAGGTGCCGAAGATGTGCTGCCACTGGTGGTATGACCAGTCGGTCTCGACGGTCAGCACCGGCAGCGGGCCCGTCCAGTGCGAAAGATGCAGCTC
>DASYAO010000171.1:0-2787 GCA_036501285.1 Gaiellaceae bacterium | reverse complement strand
CTCTACTCCGGCGAGCTCTCGCACCGGGCCGCGAACTGGGCGCTGCAGATCCACGGCGGCTACGGCTTCATGGACGAGTACGCGATCTCACGGCTCTACCGCGACCAGAAGATCCTCGAGATCGGCGAAGGCACGAATGAGGTACAGCGGATGGTGATCGCCCGTCACCTCCGGTTGCCGAACTAGGCTGACGATTCGTGGTCTTCAGGCAGTTCGTCGATGACGATCTCGGCTGCGGCTCCTACCTGATCGGCGATGCCCAGGCGGGCGAGGCCGTCGTGGTCGATCCTGCGTTCGCGATCGAGCCGTACCTCGAGGCGGCCGAGCGCGAGGGCATGCGAATCGTCCGAGTGCTCGAGACGCACACGCACGCCGACCACCTCTCCGGGCATGGGCGATTCGCGCTCGAGCACGGTCTGCCGGTATCGATCCATCCGCTCGCACGGCCCGAGTACCCGTTCGACGCGCTCGAGGACGGACAGACGCTCGAGATCGGCGAGGTCGCGATCCGAGTGCTGCACACGCCGGGTCACCGGCCCGAGCACTGCTCGCTCGTCGTCGACGGCGGCCTCGTGCTCACCGGCGACTCGCTCTTCGTCGGCGACGCCGCGCGACCTGATCTCGCGATCGAGGCGCGTGAGGGTGCGACCGACCTCCACCACTCGCTCGAGCGGCTCGTCGAGCTTCCGGACGAGGTCGTCGTCTATCCGGGGCACGTCAGCGGCTCGCTCTGCGGGTCCAACATGAGCGACGAGCACTCGTCGTCGATCGGCCGCGAGAAGCGGACGAACCACGCGCTGAAGACAAAGCTCGCCGAGTTCGTCGAGGAGTCGGCGTCGCTGGACACGCCGAAGCCGCCGACGACCGAGCGCGTCGTCGCGCTCAACCGCGGGCCATGGGTCGGCGCGCTTCCGCGCCTGCGAGCGCTCGACTCGCCGGACGACACGATCGTCGTCGACGCGCGACCGGTCGCCGAGTTCGCGGCGGGACACCTGCCGGGCGCGATCAGCGTCGCGCTCGACGGCGGCTCGTTCGCAACGCGAGCGGCGTTCGTGCTCGATCCGGGTGAGCCGATCGTGATCGCGGCGCGCTCGCAGGCGGAGGCCGACGAGGCGTCGCGTCTCCTCGCAGCGGTCGGGCTCTTCGAGCAGCACGGCTACGTCCTCGGCGGTGGGCCCGATCAGATGATGACCGTCGCCGTCTCCGAGGTCGCGAAGCTGAACGGAAAGGTGCAAATGCTCGACGTGCGTGAGCCGAACGAGGAGCCGAGCACGGACTGGATCGCCGTGCCCTACCGGCTGCTTCGCGTCGCCCCGCCGGCGGAGCTCGACGCTTCGAAGCCGGTCGTCACGATCTGCGCGAGCGGCGCGCGCGCGACGCTCGCCGCGAGCCTGCTTCGGCGCCAGGGCTTCGACGTGCGGCCCGTCGTCGGCGGCGGCGTCGAGGACGTCGTCGGAGATTAGGCGCGCAGCTCGAGCCGGTGTAGAGTCGCCGCAAGTGACGTCAGGCTGGCTGCGCAAACTGGTTGTCGTCGCCTCGTCGGCGCTGGTGCTGACCGGGCCGGCGACGGCCTCGGGGCTCGCGCGGCAAACGCCGAGCGCACCCCGGCACGTTGCGATCGGCATGGCGCTTCCCGCACCCGGTCGCATCGCCGTCCGGCTCTTCGAGCTGAAGGTCACGCTGAAGCCGGGGACCGTGGCGCCGCATGCGCTGGTTGTGAACGCGGTCGACCGGACGAAGTTGCCAAAAGGCGTTGCCGTGGTCGCCTCGGCCCGGCTGATGAAGAACTCGAACCCGAGCAGCGCGACGTACGCCGCGATGGTCGCCGTTCTTCGGGCGAAGACGAGCACCAAGACGGTTCGGCACACCGCCTCGGCATACGGCTCGACAGAAGTGTATAGCGACTTCTTCCTGACCAACTACATGGGCGAGCAGTCATTCGATGACGAGCTGAACGCTCGCGAAACCGACGCCGTCCTCGGCGAACAGGCCAAGTGGCTCAACCGGAGCTCGGCTGCGATCGACGGAGCCAAGAACTTCGCCGATCTCAACCTCGACAATGTCACCTACGGCTCGACGACCGCATTCTCTTGGAGCGCCGACAAAGCTCCGGCGAGCTCAACCGCCGCGGGCACCGTCGCCGACGACGTGGCGCAGTCGATCTACGTGGACTCGTTGACGCCGGAGCTGCTCGACGAGATCGAGACGAGCCTGAACGTCCAGTTCGACAACGACTTCCCCGAAGGCAGCCTCGACGGAGACTCCCCCACCTCGGCGAGCGGCACAACGACGACAACGCCGGCCTCCAGCCCGTCTTCGCTCGTGAAGGACGTCAGCCTCTCGATCTCCTTGAACGGATTCACGGGCGCCATCGTCAGCGTCCAGGCCGCCGCCGACGCTCCCCGGGAACAGGTGGTCGTGCTCGCGTTCACCGGACCCGACATCCCGTCGGGCAAGACCGTGTCCGTGGCACCCGGGAAGTCGGTGCCGGTGAGCATTTCGGTGGCATCCACCGTGTGTGGAACCTGGAAGATCGAGATCGTTTCCGACAACGGCGTGGCTGTTCACGCCGGCAGCAACCCGGCGCTCGAGGTGGGCTGGACGCACCCCTGTTGACGGGCGCGCCACGCGCGCTCGCCGTCAGCCGAAGTGGCCCCAGTGGACGGCGACGATCAGCAGCGCGCCGCCGACCGCGATCAGGAGTCCCGCGATGAAGGTCCGCAGACGGCTCAGCCTGAAGATCGGCAGCTGCGCCGCCGAGAGCCACAGGCCCGCGATCACGAAGAG
>DASYAO010000170.1:0-13665 GCA_036501285.1 Gaiellaceae bacterium | reverse complement strand
GGGCTCGGGCAAGACGACGACGCTGCGCCTGATCGCCGGCTTCGAGCGACCCGACACGGGGCGAATCGAGATCGCTGGTGCCGACGTCGCGTCGCAGCCCCCGTACGACCGGCCGGTGAACACCGTCTTCCAGGACTACGCGCTCTTTCCGCACATGAGCGTCGGCGACAACGTCGCCTACGGCCTGCGCGTCGCGGGCGTCTCGCGCGGTGAGCGCCGTCGCCGCGCCGAGGAGTCGCTCGAGCTCGTGCAGCTCGGGGGTTACGGCGCGCGCCGCCCGGTGCAGCTGTCCGGCGGGCAGCGGCAGCGCGTCGCTCTCGCGCGCGCGATCGTCAACCGCCCGCAGGTGCTGCTCCTCGACGAGCCACTAGGCGCGCTCGACCTGAAGCTACGCCAGGAGATGCAGGTCGAGATGAAGCGGATCCAGGGCGAGGTCGGGATCACCTTCATCTACGTCACGCACGACCAGGAAGAGGCGTTGACGATGAGCGACCGGATCGCTGTCTTCAACGCCGGCCGCATCGAGCAGATCGGCTCGCCGTCCGAGGTCTACGAGCGGCCGCAGACGGAGTTCGTCGCCGGCTTCGTCGGCGTCTCGAATGTGATCGAGCGCGACGGCCGCCGCTTCACCGTCCGTCCCGAGAAGATCCACCTCCTGCCCGCGGACGCAGCGGGCGGCGAGGGCGGCGAGATCCTCGAGGCGGTCTACGTCGGCGCGATCACGCGCTACACGGTCGCACTCGACGCGGGCGGCCGGCTCGAGGTGCTCGAGCAGAACCTGAAGACGACTTCGACCGACGTTTCCGCTGCTCGCGGCCGGCGGGTGAAGCTCCAGTGGAGCCCCGACAGCGTGTTCGAGATCAAGCAGCAATCCAAGGAGGAGATGTGAAACGAGTCATCGTTGCTCTGGCAGCGATCGCAGCGCTTGCCGTACAGGCGGCGTCCGCAGGCACGAGCGGGCTCCCGACTTCGATCGGGAAGGGCGAGGGCAAGCTCAACGTCATCGCCTGGGAGGGATATACGCAGCCCGAGTGGGTGAAGCCCTTCGAACAGCAGACGGGCTGTCAGGTGAACTTCAAGTACGCCGGCTCCTCTGACGAGATGGTCGCGCTGATGAGCCAGGGTGGAGACAGCCAGTACGACCTCGTGTCCGCCTCGGGTGACGCGAGCCTGCGGCTGATCTACAGCAAGCTCGTCCAGCCCGTGAACGTCAAGCTCGTTCCATCGTGGAAGCAGTTCAACGCTGCTTTCAAGTCACCGCCGAACAACACGATCAACGGCGTGCACTACGGCATCTCGCTGCAGTGGGGACCGAACACGCTCCTCTACAACACGAAGCTCGTGAAGCCGGCGCCGACGAGCTGGGCGGCGATCTACTCGCCGAAGTACAAGGGCAAGATCACCGTTCCGGACAACCCGATCCAGATCGCCGACGCTGCGCTCTACCTCTCGAAGTCGCAGCCGTCGCTCGGCATCACCGATCCGTACGAGCTGACCCAGGCGCAGTTCAACGCGGCGATCGGCCTGCTGAAGCAGCAGCGGCCGCTGATCGTCAAGTACTGGGCACTTGCCTCTGACGAGATCGACCTGTTCAAGAACGGCGACGCCGTCATCGGCGCCTCGTGGCCGTACCAGCTCTCGACGCTCGAGGCGGCGCACGCTCCGGTCACGGACACGATTCCGAAGGAGGGTGCGACCGGCTGGCTCGACACGTGGATGCTGTCGGCGAAGGCCCCGCATCCGAACTGCGCCTACAAGTGGCTCTCGTACATCTCGACACCGAAGGTGCAGGCCGAGCAGGCGGTCTCCTACGGCGAGACGCCGGTCAACTCGAAGGCGTGCCCGTACATGAACAAGCTGTCGAAGGGCTCGTGCGCCCAGTACCACGCGAACGCGCCGATCGCCTACTACAAGCAGATCAAGTTCTGGAAGACGCCGCTCGCGACGTGCGACAACGGCAAGAACGACTGCGTTCCGTATCCGCAGTGGCAGCAAGCCTGGACGCAGATGAAGGGTTAGTGGCGGTCTGAGCGGAATCGACAGCACGGTGGCGGCGGGCTCTTCGCGAGCCCGCCGCTCGTTGGGTGGCGTTCTGTGGCGCCGGCCGAAGCTGCGCGCGCTGCTCCTGCTCGCGCCGCCGGTGGCGTGGTTCGCGCTCATCTACCTGGCTGCACTCGTCGTGCTCTTCATCAACGCCTTCTGGCAGCTCAATCCGCTCACGAGCCAGGTCGAGCACATCTGGAACGTCGGGAACTTCACGACGATCCTCCATTCGTCCTCCTATCGCTCGATCGCGTTTCGCACGGTCGGGATCGCCGCCGCGACGACGGTGACCGACGTCGTCCTCGCCTTCCCATTCGCCTACTACATGGCGCGGGTCGCCTCGCCGCGCAAGCGCGCGGTGCTGTTCGTGATGGTGCTGCTGCCGCTCTGGTCGTCGTACCTCGTCCGCGTCTACGCCTGGCGCCAGATCCTCGACCACGACGGCATCCTCAACTGGTCGCTCCAGAAAGTCGGCCTGCCTGCGGCGAACATCGGCTACACGAACACCGCGGTCTGGATCGTCTTCTCGTACGTCTGGCTGCCGTTCATGATCCTGCCCGTCTACGCCTCGCTCGAGCGGATCCCCGAGTCGATGTTCGAGGCCTCCGCCGATCTCGGCGCTCGGGCCTGGGGGACCTTGCGGCGCGTCGTGCTCCCCCTCGCGCTGCCGGGAATCGTTGCCGGCTCGATCTTCACCTTCTCGCTGACGCTCGGCGACTACATCACGCCGATCCTCGTCGGCGGCGCGGGCTCCCAGTTCATCGGCTATGTCGTCTACCAGTCGGTCGGCATCTCGAACAACATCCCCTTTGCGGCCGCGTTCGCTTCCGTGCCGCTCGTGATCATGGCGATCTACCTGCTCGTCGCCCGCAAGCTGGGAGCGTTCGAAGCCCTCTGATGGAAACCAAATCGGCACGCATCGGTCTGCGGATCTGGGCCGCCCTCGTCATCTGCTTCCTCTGGCTCCCGCTCGTCCTGATCATGGTCTATGCGTTCAACAGCTCGAACGTCCAGAGCTGGCCGCTGCCGAGCCTCTCGACGAAGTGGTTCCCGGTCGCGTGGCACGACCCGCAAGTGCGCGAGGCGTTCTGGCTCTCGATCAAGGCCGGTCTGACGGCGACCGGCATCGCGCTCGTGCTCGGCACGTGCGCCGCCTTCGCGATCCATCGCTTTCGCTTCTTCGGTCGCGAGGCGATCTCGTTCGTGCTCGTCCTGCCGATCGCGCTGCCCGGGATCATCACGGGCATGGCGCTCAACTCGTTCTTCACGAACCGCCACATCAACCTGTCGTTCTGGACGATCGTGATCGGGCACGCCACGTTCTGCGTCGTAATCGTCTACAACAACCTGCTCGCCCGCCTTCGGCGTACCTCACCCTCGCTGATCGAGGCGTCGATGGATCTCGGCGCGAACGGCTTCCAGACCTTTCGCTTCGTCACGCTGCCGGTGATCGCCACCGCGCTCATCTCCGGCGGGCTTCTCGCCTTCGCGCTCTCGTTCGACGAGGTCGTCGTCACTTACTTCACGGCCGGCGCGCAAAACACGCTGCCGCTTCTGATCTTCGGCCTGATCCGTGAGGGCCAGCAGTTGCCCGAGGTGAACGTGATCGTCTTCGCCGTGATCCTGATGACCGCGATCCCGGTGGCGCTGGCACAGCGGTTGACACGCGACACGGGTGTTCTTCGGCGGCGATAGGATCACCGCCATGGCGGCGACGGGAACGAAGCTGAAGAACCTGGTCGGCGGCAAGTGGGTCGACGCCGACGACGGCGGCACGATGGAAGTGCTGAATCCGGCGACCGCAGCCGTGATCGCGGAGGTGCCACGCGGTACGCAGGCAGATGTCGACCGCGCGGTCGCGGCCGCGAAGGCAGCGCTTCCCGAGTGGCTCGACACGACACCGGGTGAGCGCGCCGAGCTCCTGCTGAAGCTCGCCGACGCCGTCGACGCCAACGCCGACGAGCTCGCGGCGATCGAATCGCGCAACGTCGGCAAGCCGCTCTCGTATGCGCGCGACGAGCTGCCGGTCTGCTCCGACAACATCCGCTTCTTCGCGGGCGCGGGACGCCTCCTCGAGGGCCGCTCGGCCGGTGAGTACATGCGCGGGTACACGTCGATGATCCGCCGCGAGCCCCTCGGCATCGTTGGCGGGATCGCCCCCTGGAACTACCCGTTGATGATGGCGATCTGGAAGCTCGCTCCCGCGCTCGCCGCCGGCAACGTACAGGTCCTGAAGCCGTCCGAGCAGACGCCGCTCTCGACGCTCCGTTTCGCCGAGCTCGCGGCCGAGATCCTGCCTCCGGGTGTCTTGAACGTGATCACCGGCGATGGCGAGCCGGTCGGCGCGGGCATCGTCCGCCATCCCGACGTGCGGCTCGTCTCGCTCACGGGCGACGTCGCCACGGGCACCGAGGTCGCGCGTGCAGCCGCCGACACGCTCAAGCGTGTGCACCTCGAGCTCGGCGGCAAGGCGCCGGTGATCGTCTTCGACGACGCCGACCCAGCCGCGGTCGCGGAAGGGATCAAGATCGGCGGCTACTGGAACTCCGGCCAGGACTGCACCGCGGCGTCGCGCGTCGTCGCGGGGCCGAAGATCTACGAGAAGCTGCTCGAGGAGCTCGTGCCCGCGGTTCAGTCGCTCAAGGTCGGCGATCCCGGCGAGCACGACGATCTCGACATGGGCCCGGTGATCTCGAAGTCGCAGCAGGAGCGCGTGCTCGGCTTTCTCGACCGCGCGAAGGGCGCGACCGTGCTCACGGGCGGCGGCACGAACGGCTCTGCCGGCTACTTCGTCGAGCCGACGGTCGTCACCGACGTCGCGCAGGACGCAGAGATCGTGCAGCGTGAGGTGTTCGGCCCGGTCGTCACCGTCCAGCGCTTCGCCGATGACGAGCAGGCGCTCGCGTGGGCGAACGGCGTCGACTACGGCCTCGCGGCGTCGGTCTGGACGCGCGACGTCGGCCGCGCGCTACGTGCCGCACGCGTGCTGCAGTTCGGCACCGTCTGGATCAACGACCACATTCCGCTGATCTCCGAGATGCCACACGGCGGCTACAAGCGCTCGGGTTACGGCAAGGATCTGTCCGTCTACTCGCTCGAGGACTACACGCAGATCAAGCACGTGATGGCGAAGCTCGACTGAGCGTGAGCGACCGCAAGCTCTTCCTGGCCGGAGAGTGGGTCGAGACGGGCGAGTGGATCGACGTCGTCTCGCCGTACTCGGGCGAGCGCGTCGGGCGCGCCGCGAGCGGCGCCTCCGCACTGACGCGCGACGCGATCGACGCCGCCGATCGCGCCTTCGCGACTCCGCTGCCGGTGCACGAACGCGCAGCGATCCTCGACCGCGTCGCCGCGTCGCTCGCGGAGCGCGCCGACGAGGCAGCACGGATCATCTGCGCCGAGGCCGGCAAGCCGATGAAGGCCGCACGTGTCGAGGCGAGCCGTGCGGTCTCGACCTTCACGACCGCGGCCGCCGTCGCGCGCACGCTCACGGGAGAGCAGGTGCCGATGGACGCCTCACCGGCCGGCGAGGGCAAGCTCGCTTACACGCAGCGGTTGCCGATCGGGCTCGTCGGCGCGATCTCGCCATTCAACTTCCCGCTCAACCTCGTCGCGCACAAGCTCGCGCCTGCCGTTGCCGCCGGCTGTCCGGTCGTGCTCAAGCCCGCGAGCAAGACGCCGCTCTCCGCGATCTTCCTGGCCGAGAGGTTCGCGGAGGCGGGCCTGCCCGCGGGCCGGCTGACTGTCATCCCGGGCCCGTCGTCCGAGATCGGCGACGTGCTCGTCGAGGACGACCGCATCCGCATGATCACGTTCACGGGATCGGCGCCCGTCGGCTGGAAGCTGCGCGAGCGCGCACCTCGAAAGCGCGTCAGCCTCGAGCTCGGCAACGCGACACCGGTGATCGTGCTCTCGGACGCCGACCTCGGTGCCACCGCGGAGAAGCTCGCCGGCAGCGCCTTCGCGTTCGCTGGGCAGAGTTGCATCTCCGTGCAGAGGATCTTCGTCGCGCAGGAGGCGTTCGAAGAGTTCAAGCGCACGTTCGTCGAGGCGGTCGAGCGGCTTGTCGTCGGCGATCCGTCCGACGAGGCGACCGATGTCGGGCCAGTGATCTCTTCGGGCGACCGCGACCGCGTGCTCGAGTGGATCGCCGAGTCCGGCGGCGACGTGCTCACCGGCGGGACGCTCACTGACGACGGCGTGATCCGGCCGACCGTGATCGCATCTCCGTCGGGGACGTCGAAGGTCGCGTGCGAAGAGGTGTTCGGTCCCGTCGCAACCGTCTCAGCCGTCGCGTCGCTCGACGAGGCGATCGCGGCGGCGAACGGAACGCGCTTCGGTCTACAGGCCGGGATCTTCACCGCCGACCTGCGCGCTGCGCTGCGCGCGGCCGGCGAGCTGGAGTTCGGCGGTGTCACGATCAACGAGACGCCGACCTTCCGAGCCGATCAGATGCCCTACGGCGGCGTCAAGGACTCGGGCAACACCCGCGAAGGGCCAGCGTGGGCGGTTCGCGAGCTGACGGAAGAGCGGCTCGTCGTCGTGCAGCTGTAGAGACACGATCAGGTCGAAAGCGCTGCGGTGCCGGCGGCGGTCAGACAGCTCGTGGCCTGGACCGTGTAGAGCTGCCAGCCGGTCCGCGCAGTGGCGGTGCCGCCGATGTAGTCGTACGTGTAGGGCCCGTTGAGGGCCTCGATGCAATAGCCGGCGCCGGAGTTCAGAGCAACCGCCTTCACCGTCGAGGGGATTCCGGGCGCCTCGTAGACGAGCTTCGAGTGCATGAGGCCGGTGTACGTGCCGTTGCCGCCGCTCGCGTCGGAGTACCACATCTCGGCGGCGGGCTGCGCAGACCTGACGTCGGACTCCGCGGCCACCTGGTCGGCCTTCCACCGGAAGCTCATGTAGTCCGGCACCGCGATCACCGTCAGGATCCCGAGGATCTGCACGACGATCAATAGCTCGATCAGCGTAAAGCCGTCGTCGCCGGCAAGTCGGCGCCGCAGTCGGGACGTGAGTGACGGAAGCTTGATGTGCATCGGGAAAGGCGCCGGGGAGCGGGACAAGCTTTGGGGGCGATCCCGCCCCCCGGGACCTGCTCAGCTTGTCGCGATCGCGGGCCGCGCACAATTCGTGGCGGCTACGGAAATCGGGCCTCAGTAGTGACTACGGAAAGCGCCCAGAAAGGGTGATCAGGTCTCGAGCAATCCTTCCTCGATCGCGTACTGCACGATCTCGGCGCGGCTCCCGAGTGCGAGCTTCTGCATGATGTTCGCGCGGTGGGTCTCGGCCGTGCGAACCGAGATCACGAGCTTCTCCGCGATCTCTGGATTCGTGTGCCCGAGCGCGATCAGCCGCAGCACCTCGCGCTCGCGCGCAGAGAGCGGCCGTGCGTCGCCGGCACCGCCGATCTTGCCGCCGGCGAAACGCGCACCGAGTTCCGGCTGGAGGTAGCGGTTGCCTTGCGCGACCTCGCGGATCGCACGCACGACCTCGGTGTCGATCGCCTCCTTCAGCACGTAGCCGCTCGCGCCGGCGGCGAGCGCCTGCCGTACGTAGCCGGTGTTGTCCTCCATCGAGAGGACGAGCACCTTCGCGCCGGGATGCGCCTCGAGTAGCGAGGGGATGCCGGAGATACCGCTCTGGTCGGGCATGACGACGTCGAGCAGGATCACGTCGGGCTCCACGGACTGGGCGAGTGCGACGGCTTCGGCGACGCTGCCCGCCTGCCCGACCGTCGTGAGGTCGTCCTCCGCGTCGACGAGATAGCGAAGCCCGGCGCGGACGACGGCGTGGTCGTCGACGATCAGGACGCCGGTCACGTCGCAGGAACCTCAGCCACGAGTGCGGTCCCGGTCCGCTCTGTCGAGACGACGTCGAACACTCCGCCGAGCAGCTGCACGCGCTCGCGGATCCCGTCGAGCCCGAAGCCCGCTCCCTCGCCGCGCGTGTCGAAGCCGTGGCCGTCGTCCTCGATCGTCAGACGCACCCAGTCGGAGATGGATTCGATGCGCACGTCGACCCGGTGAGCGTGTGCATGGCGGACGACGTTCGTCAGCCCCTCCTGCACGATCCGGTAGAGCGCAGTCTCCGACTCGGCGCCGAGCCGGGGAAACTCGCCCGCTGCGAACTCGACGTCGAGGCCGTTGGCATCGGAGACGCTGGCGCAGAGCGCCTCGACTGCCGGCACGAGGCCGAGGTCGTCGAGGGCCTGGGGACGTAGCTCGACGACGATCCGCCGCAGGCCGCGCATCGTGCCGACGACGGATTCGCGCAGCGACGACACGACCTCGCGCTCGCCCGGGCCGGAACTCTCCTCGAGCCGCTTCAGGCCGACGAGCATCGACGTCAGCGTCTGGCCCGTCTCGTCGTGCAGCTCACGTGCGAGCCGCTTGCGTTCGACCTCCTGGCCTTCGACAACGCGCCGCAGCACGTCACGTTCGACGCCCTTCGAGAGGTCGACGAGCAGCTGTTGGATCGTCGCACCCGCGATCGCTGCGGCGGTCGTGAGCACGAACGCGCCGCGGTAGCCCGACGAGGGATAGGACGGCGCGCCCCAGACGACGATCGGGATCACCTGTGCGAGCAGCATCACGACAAGCCCCACCGCGAGGTCGAGGCGGTCGCCCGAAATCGCCAGGAACGTCACGGCGACGAGGAAGAGACCGCCGAAGCCGCTCGCCGATCCGCCCTCGCCCTGCCGCAGGAGCGCGATCATCAGCAGGTAGCCGAGCCCGACGCCGAGCCTCGTCACGCGGGCGTCGCGACGCGAGAGCAGCGCGACGAGGATGAGCAGCGCGCCCACGGCCGCCGAGAGCGCGATGAAGAGCGAGTTGCTGCTCGGGGTCGGCAGGAAGATGAGCAGCAGCGCAACGACGACCGCGATCGCGGTCAAGAGCGCGAGGCGGTTCGCAGGCAACGTGATGCGCGCGCCTCTCGGCGCTCGGCGGGCCACGGGGATCCGCAGGACGTTCACCTGCACGGATCGTAGGGCGGATTCCTGCGGGCACACGGGCCGCCGGACGTCCGCCGGCCCCGTTTGGGGGCTGCCAGCCGCTTTCACACGAGATTCTCAGGCGAGTCTCAGAACCCTGAAAGTCGTCACCATTAGGTTGCAGGCGATGAACACGCAGGCGGCCAAGATCCTCGTCGTCGACGACGAAGCCTCGATCGTCGATGCTGTCGCAACGGCGCTCAGGTACGAGGGCTTCGAGGTGCGCGAGGCAGCGACGGGACGGAGCGCACTGGCCCTCGTCGCAGAGGACGAGCCCGATCTGCTCGTGCTCGACTGGATGCTTCCCGACATCGAGGGCATCGAGGTCGGGCGCCGGCTTCGCGCGCAGGGCTTCAAGTCGGCGATCCTCTTTCTGACCGCGAAGGACGCCGTCGAGAACAAGGTTGACGCGCTCAGGGCGGGCGGGGACGACTACGTGACGAAGCCGTTCAGCCTCGCCGAGGTCGTCGCGCGTGTCCAGGCGATCCTGCGCCGGACGGGCGGCGAGCTTCCGGGCGACGTCCTACGCTTCGCCGACCTGATCCTCGACGAAGGACGCCATGAAGTCTTCCGAGGCGAGATGAAGATCGAGCTCACCGCGACCGAGTTCTCGCTGCTGCGGTTCTTCCTGATGAACCCGCGCCGCGTCCTCTCGAAGAGCCAGATCCTCCAGAACGTCTGGCGCTACGACTTCGGCGGCAACTCGAACGTCGTCGAGACATACGTCAGCTACTTGCGGCGGAAGCTCGACGGAGCGGGACCGCCGCTGATCAAGACCGTTCGACAGGTGGGGTACATGCTCGAGCTCGGCTCGTCGTGATCCGTCTTTCACTGCGGGCGCGCCTTCTACTCGGCGTGCTCGCATTGGTGCTCGTCGGCGTCGCAGCTGCCGACGCCGCCACGTACACCGAGCTCCGATCGTTTCTCCAGACCCGCCTCGATCGTCTGCTGGACGGCGATCACGTCGGTGCCGAGAGCCTGGAGCACAACGGCGCGCCGGATTTCCATGGTGCCCCGGTGCCGGCCGGCATCTACGTGCAGATCCGATCCGGCACCGGCACGATCCTCTACAGCTCCGGTGTGCATGGTTTCCCGGGGACGGAAGCGCCGTCCCCGCCGAAGCTGCCGAAGACGATCTCGATCCCGGCGACGGCGAACGGGCAGGGGCCCGACCGCGTCGCGCGACTCACCGTCCCGGCGCAGAGCGGCGGCGGTCACTATCGCGTGCGCGCTTCGATCGATCCGGGCTCGCAGGATGTGCTCGTGCTCGCGACGTCGCTGTCGGACGTCGACGGCACGCTGCATCGCCTGCTCCTGATCGAGCTGTTCGCGACTCTCGCGGTACTGCTCGGGGTCGGAGCGCTCGGCCTCTGGATCGTGCGGCTCGGCCTGCGTCCGCTGGAGCAGATCGGCAGGACCGCCGACAACATCGTCGGCGGCGATCTCTCGCACCGCGTGGCGCCGGCGGAGGAGCGGACGGAGGTCGGTCGGCTCGGCCTTGCGCTCAACTCGATGCTCGACCGGCTCGAGACATCCGACCAACGACTCCGACGGTTCGTCGCCGATGCGTCGCATGAGCTCCGAACGCCGCTCGCGGCCGTGCGCGCCTACGCCGAGCTGTTCGAGCGGGGCGCCGGGACCCGTCCCGACGACCTCGCGCGCGCAATGGCGGGGATCGGTCGCGAGAGCGAGCGGATGAGCGAGCTCGTCGAAGACCTGCTGCTACTCGCGCGGCTCGACGAGGGTCAGCCGCTCGAGCTCGAGCCCGTCGCACTCGACGACGTGGCACGCGAGGCCGCCGAGACGGCCACCGCGCTCGACAGCTCGCACCCGCTCGAGCTCGAGCTCGAACCTGCACAGGTGCTCGGCGACCGAGCGCGTCTGCGTCGAGTCTTCGACAACCTGCTCGGAAACGTTCGCTCGCATACGCCGCCCGGGACGCCGGCGGCTGTGCGTGTCGCCGTCGACGGCGGTGACGCGGTGATCGAGGTCGCCGACAGGGGCCCGGGGCTTCCGCCCGGAGAGCTCGAGGAGGTCTTTCGTCGTTTCCACCGGGTCGATCCTTCGCGCGCGCGCGTCAGCGGCGGCGTCGGTCTCGGGCTCTCGATCGTCTCGGCGATTGCAGCGGCGCACGGGGGGACGGCATCCGTGTCGTCGGTACTCGGCGAAGGGGCGACCTTCCGAGTCGTCCTGCCGCTCCTCACGACGAGCTCCTAGTTCTGTCTCAGCCGGGTCTCAGGCCGCCCGGCGACGCTGGTTGAGACACCAACGAGCGAAAGGAGCAAGGAGATGTTGTCACTCGACTTCGAGCGTCAGCTCATGAACGGCTCGGATGCGCACGGTCGCCCCCGCCGGTACCGCATTCGCGGCGTGCCCGCGCCAGATCTCGCCGTTGACCCTGACCTGCCCGTCGGGATCGAGCGCGGTGATCGCCTCGGCCGTCTTTCCGACGAGCGTTTCGACGCCGACTGCGGGGCGGCGGTGGATCGCGTAGTGCCGGCCGGTCACGATCAACGCGCCCTCGAGACAGGCCGCCGCGACGATCACGGCGACGCTCCAGGGCCAGGAAAGGAAGATCAGAGAAAGCAGGATCGCGAGCAGGAGCAACATCGCCGAACCTGTTGTACCGGTCGGGGGCCTCCGAAAGGTTCGAAACTTCGTCGAATCGGCAATCAGTCAGCCGTACGATCTAACAACGTTTGGAGGCTGCATGATGCGCAGATTCGTGCTCCTTGCCATTGCGGCGGTGGCACTCGTGACGGTCACGGCGGCCCAGGCGAGACATCCGAGAACGTCACTGTCGGCTTCGGGGCTGGCAGTCGTCTACGGGCACGGCGTGACGCTGTCCGGGCGGCTGTCCGACCATGCCGCAGGCACGACGGTCTCGATTCTCGCGCGGCCGTTCAACCGTTCGGGGCTGAGTCGCCTCGAATCGGTGACCACGAGCGCGGGCGGGCGCTGGCAGGCGACGGTGAAGCCGTCGATCGCGACCACGTACGAGGCGAGTGTCGAGGGCGTCCCGAGCCGCACACTGATGGTCGGGGTGCGACCTGCTCTGACCATGCGGGTGCTCGCCGGCGGTGCGATTCACGCACTCGCGGCGGGCGGGAAGTCGTTCAAGGGCAGTTCGATCCAGTTGCAGCGGCGCCTGTCGTCGGGCGGCTGGTCGACGATCGGCAAGCGGCAGCTGAACAGGCATTCGGCGGCGCTCTTCGCAGCGTCGAACCTTCCGACCGGCAAGCTCGACCTGCGACTTGCGTTGAGTGTGAACCAGGCCGGGCCGGGCTTCCTCGGCAGTGTCGGCCAGGCGATGCTGCTTCCGGCTCGTTGGCTCACGCTCTCGTTGACGACGTTCAAGGTCGACTACGGCAACGCGTTGAAGCTCTTCGGCCGCGTCTCCGGCAACAAGCCCGGTGTCGAGGTCGCGATTCTCGCGCGCCCGTTCCTCGCGACGCAGGCGAAGCGCGTTGCGATGGTTCGCACCGACAGCAGTGGACACTGGAGCTATCGGATCCAGCCTCCGTTCACGACGAGCTACCAGGCGCAGTGGGCCAACGCATCCACTCGCTTGCTGACCGTCGGCGTACGGCCCGCGATGGAGGTCCGGATCCTGAGCGGTGATCGGATCTGGGCACACGTCAGCCTCACGCGCAACGTCAAGGGGCGCGCGCTCGAGGTCCAGCAGCGGTTGCACGGTGTCTGGAAGACGGTCGCGACCGCGAAGCTGAACGGCAAGGCGACGACGATCCTCGAGGCGTCGATGCTTCCTGCAGGGACCTCGACGCTCCGCACGGCGTTCAGCGTGAACGCCGCGGGGCCGGGTTTCCTCGGCGGCTTCAGCAAACCGTTCGTGTATCACCGTTAGCTCATCACCCGCCGGGCGGCGGGCGACCGTAGAGTTGCTACGTGAGCTCGCCCGCCGCCCCCGCGATCCGTTCGTGGCTTGTCGACATGGACGGGGTGCTCGTCAAGGGCGATCAGGCGATCCCGCGTGCCGGCGAGTTTCTCGCGCGTCTGCGTGAGCTCGGGCTCCCGTTCCTCGTGCTGACGAACAACTCGCTCTTCACCCGGCGCGATCTGGCTGCGCGCCTTCGTGCGGGCGGGCTCGAGGTTCCCGAGGAGGCGATCTGGACGTCGGCGCTCGCGACGGCGCGGTTCCTGCAGGATCAGCGCCCGGGCGGCTCGGCGTTCGTCGTCGGCGAGGCCGGATTGACGACGGCGCTGCACGCGGTCGGTTACACGCTGAGCGACCGAAGCCCCGACTACGTCGTGCTCGGCGAGACGCAGAGCTACAGCTTCCAGGCGATCACGAAGGCGATCCGCCTGATCGTCGGCGGCGCGCGCTTCATCGCGACGAATCCGGACAACGTCGGGCCGACGCCGACGGGCCTCGTGCCGGCGACCGGTAGCGTCGCCGCGTTGATCGGCCGCGCGACGGGAGTCGAGCCGTACTACGTCGGCAAGCCGAACCCGCTGATGATGCGCTCCGCGCTGAACGAGATCGGCGCGCACTCCGAGACCACCGCGATGATCGGCGACAGGATGGACACGGACGTCGTCGCGGGACTCGAGGCCGGCCTGCACACGATCCTGGTCCTGAGCGGCGTCGGCACGCGCGACGATGTGGCGAG
>DASYAO010000169.1:0-11488 GCA_036501285.1 Gaiellaceae bacterium | reverse complement strand
TCGATCGCGAAGGGTTATCTCGGTCGCGGGTTGTCGTTCCTCGACCTGATCCAGGAGGGTTCCCTCGGCCTGATCCGCGCGGTCGAGAAGTTCGACTACCGCAAGGGCTACAAGTTCTCGACGTACGCGACCTGGTGGATCCGCCAGGCGGTGACGCGGGCGATCGCAGACAAGGCGCGCACGATCCGCATCCCGGTGCACATGGTCGAGAAGCTGAACAAGGTCGTGCACATCGAGCGCCAGCTCGTGCAGCGCCTCGGCCGCGAGCCGCGGCCCGACGAGATCGCCGAGGAGCTCGAGATGACGACCGCGGAGGTGCGCGAGATTCTTCGCATGGCGCAGCACCCGATCTCGCTCGAGAAGCCGATCGGCGAAGAGGAGGACTCCGAGCTCGGCGACTTCGTCGAGGACGACCAGGCCGAGTCTCCGTTCGACTCCGCTTCGCTGACGCTGCGGCGCACCGACATCGAGCAGGCGCTCTCGTCGCTGCCGGACCGCGAGCGCCGCGTGATCGAGCTCCGCTTCGGACTCGACGGCTCGCAGCCGCGCACGCTCGAGGAGGTCGGCAAGGCATTCGGCGTCACGCGCGAGCGCATCCGCCAGATCGAGAACAACACGCTCAAGAAGCTCGAGACCCTGCCGGAAGCGCAGGGCTTGAAAGACTGCGTTTAACGCTCCGAGCGCGCTTTCCGGCTAACAGTTTCTTAACCGCACCTCGTCCGGGACGACGTCAGGTTAAGAAGGCGTGTCCGCTTCGGCCTCGGTGCGTTCGGCCGGGACGAAGAGCTTGCAATGCGGGCACTTGAAGCCGCGGTAGCGCGCAGCGTCGCCTTCGATCAACTCGGCCTCGAACGTCTTCCTGCAATGAGGGCAGACGATTTCGTGCGACGCCAAGCGAGCTAGTCCTCGATCGAGACTGACTCGATGCGAACCTCAGAGAGCGGCCGGTCCTGCATGTCGGTGTCGATGTTCGAGATCGTCTCGACGACGTCCATCCCGGAGGTGACGCGGCCGAAGACCGTATGCAGCCCGTCGAGCCACGGGCACGCATCGGCGGTGACGATGAAGAACTGCGAGCCGTTCGTGTTCGGCCCCGCGTTCGCCATCGCGAGCGCGCCGCGCGCCACCGGATGCTTGTTGATCTCGTCCTCGAACTGGTAGCCGGGGCCGCCCATGCCGGTGCCGGTCGGGTCACCGCCCTGGATCATGAAGTCCTGGATCACGCGGTGGAAGGCGACGCCGTCGTAATACCCGTCGCGCGAGAGCTTGACGAAGTTCGCGACCGTCTTCGGTGCATCTGCGTCGAACAGCTCGATGCCGATCGCTCCGTGATTCGTCTCGAGGCTCCCGGTCGCCATCGCCGTCGATCCTATCGGGACAACGCATCCAGGGCGGCGCGGAACTACGCGGTGCGGAAGCTCCACGTCTTCGTCAGCGTCGTGCCGCCCTTGCTGCGGACGGTTGCGCTCACGGTGTACGTGGTTTCCGCTGCGAGCGGAGAAACCGGGATCACGAAGAACGTGCCTGGGCGCCACGTAGGCGCCGAGCTTGGGATGCCGCGTCGGGTCGACGAGCCGGATCGCGACCGGCCCGCCCTTGCTCCGCAGGTGCGCGTCGATCAGGTGCAGCGGCTGCTCGGAGTACACCGGCTTCCCGGCGACCTCCTCGTGCGTCCACGGGATCCCGTTCGTGACGCGCTGGTGGTTCAGAAACGCGACGATCTGCTGCGGGGTCTCCGCCGCGGCCACGGGCACGAGGATCATCGTGAGGAGCAGCGCGATCGCCGCAACACGGATACTGGCCGCATCGCTGCCGACCTTAAAGCCCTGCCACCGCTCGCGTCCATCCCGATGCCGGTGGTCGTCGTCGCTGCGGGCGAGCGGAGTGCGATCGCGACGCTGACCTACGTCTCGTTCGACCCGCCGCTGATCGCCGTCCCGCTGCGGCCCGGCAGCCGGACTCGCGCGGCGATCGAGGAGCTCGGCACATTCCGGGTCTCCGTCCTCGCCGAAGGCGAAGGCGAGCACGTCGCCGTGTACGACTGCCGTCTCGAGGAAGCCGCCGGACCGCTGCTCCTCGGGCGCGTCGAGCAATCCGAGACGTTCGACCGCGAACCGGCCGTGCGCTTCCGCCGCCGCTATCGCTCGCTCGGAGCCGCGCTCGACTTGCCTGAAGACGAGGGTTATCCACTTTGAAGTCGCTCACCGGCCGATGAACAGGATCGTCGTCGGAATCTCCGGCGCTTCGGGTGCGATCTACGGCGTGCGGCTGCTCGAGGTTCTGCGCGCAATGCCCGACGTCGAGACGCACCTCGTGATGTCGAACGCCGCTGAGACGACGATCCGTTACGAGACCGAGCGCGACCCGGCCGAGGTCGCCAAGCTCGCCGACGTCGTCTACGGCGAGCGCGATCTCGCGGCGTCGCTTGCGAGCGGCACGTTCCTGACGTCGGGCATGGTCGTCGCGCCGTGCAGCATGCGCACGCTTTCCGGCGTCGCGAACTCCGCCAACGACAATCTGCTGGTGCGGGCCGCGGACGTGCATCTGAAGGAGCGACGGCGACTCGTGCTCGTCGTCCGCGAGACGCCGCTGCACGCCGGCCACCTGCGGCTGATGTCGGAGGCGACCGCAGCGGGCGCGGTGATCCTGCCGCCGGTGCCCGGCTTCTACCAGCGGCCGAAGACCGTCGACGACATCGTCGACCACACCGTCGGGAAGGTCCTCGACGTGCTCGGCATCCACGAGCACGGGCTGTTCAGGCGCTGGACGGGGCCCGAGTAGTCCCCGCGCGCACGTCGCGCGAAAGGAGCGGCGCGCACCAGAGCGCGACGGCGATCGTTCCGCCGACCGCGAGGATCGTCGTCGGGGCGACCACGGTCGCAAGCCCACCGGCCAGTGCGTAGCCGACCGGCGTCAGCCCGCTCGAGCCGAAATAGTCGAAGCTGAAGACGCGCGACAGCAGCCGCTCCGGCACGTGCTCGATCACGAGCGTCATCCACGACGAGATGCCGATGCCGATCCAGAAGCCGCGCCAGAAGACGGCGCACGCAGCGAGCCAGAACCACGGCGCGAGGCCGAACGTCGCAAGCCCGCTCGCGCCGATTGCGAACGACGCGTAACAGATGACGATGCGATGGCGCCGCGGCGCCCATCGCGCCCAGACGAGCGAGCCGAGCACCATTCCGCACGCCATCAGGCTGAAGAGGAAGCCGTACGAGCCGACGCCGCGGTCGAAGTGCGAATGGACGATGCGCGGCAGCAGTGCGTTGAACGGCGCCATGCCAAACATCAGGATCACGCACGCCGCCACGATCCCGGTCCAGATGAAGGGGACGGACGCGACGTAACGGAAGCCCTCCGCGAGCTCGTGCCTGATCCCGCGCGGGATCTCCGCGTCCGTGATCCGCGGCCGCGCGAGCGCGAGCGCGCTCGCGGAGACGAGGAACGAACCGACCTCGATTGCCCAGACCGTCGACGGGCCCGCCGCCGAATAGACGGCGGCGGCGAGCGCCGGTCCCACGATGTTGCTCGACTGCCGCGCGATCCCGAGCCACGAGCTCGCGGACGGGAGCATCGTCGCGTCGACGACGAACGGCACGATCCCCTGGAACGCCGGCTGGAAGAAGCCGTCGGCGAGGCCGAAGCAGGCCGCGAGCACGAGCACGACGGCCAGATCGAGATGTCCGGTCGCGTCGACGACGAGAAAGACGGCGACGACGCCCGCCCGCGCGAGATCGGACGTGATCATCAGCAGGCGTCGCGAGTACCGGTCGGCAAGGACGCCCCCGATCAGGAGCGTCGTCAGCATCGCGAGCGACTGCAGCGCGAGCACGTAGCCGAGCGAGCTCGCCTTGCCGGTGAGCTGTGTCACGCGCCAGCCGAGCGCGACCGTGAACGCGCCGTCGCCGACAAACGAAATCGCCTGCCCGCCCCAGAGTAGGCGGAAGTCGCGGCTCGAAAACGCCGCCAGCGTCCTGCGCCGCCCGCCTGCCTCTTCCACCGACGCAACCTAGCCACTGTCGTCCGAGCTGGGCTAGCCTGGGTCATGGCCCGCGTTCTCGTGCTCGCGCTCGTGCTCGCCTTCGCTCCGGTAGCAGGCGCCGCGCAGGTACCCGTCTTCCACCCGCAGCTTCAGGTGGGCGGGTTCCCGACAGGGATCACGCTGAACACGAAGACGGACACGATCTACGTCGGCAACGGCACGACGCAGTCGCTCTCGCTGATCGACGGCAGAAAGTGCAACGCCGGAAACGCAAGCGGCTGCGGGCAGCGCGTAACGGCCGTCACGGCCGGTGACGATCCGATCGGCATCGCCGTCGACGAGGCGACGAACACGGTCTACGCGGCGAACTTCTCCGGCACCGTGGCGGTCGTCGACGGCAAGCGCTGCGACGGCGCGAACACCTCGGGCTGCAAGATCGCGCCGAGGACGGTCCGCGTCGGCCTCGGGCCGCAGTTCCTCGCTGTCGACGAGGCGACGCACACGGTCTACGTCGCGAACTCGAGCTCGAACTCCGTCTCGGTGATCGACTCCAAGACGCACCGTGTGCGTGCGACGGTGGCCGTCGGGCCGGCGCCGTTCGCGGTCGCGGTCAACGAGGTCACGAACTCGATCTACGTCACCGACCTCGGAGCCCCGACCGTGTCGGTGATCAACGGCGGGACCTGCAACGCATCCATCACGAGCGGCTGCCGTCGCAAGCCGGTCTCCGTCAACGTCGGCGACACACCCGGCGGCGTTGCCCTCAACTCGCGGACGAACACGATCTACGTCACGGGGGAGGCCTCGAGTGACGTATCGGTGATCAACGGCATGACCTGCAACGCGCACACGACGAGCGGCTGCAGGCAGAAGCCTGTGCGGATCGCCGCAGGGTTGGGAGCGCGTGGGATCGACGTCAACGAGGCAACCGACACGGTCTATGTGGCGAACACGGCTGCAAACACGGTGAGCGTGATCGACGGGCGCACGTGCAACGCATCGGTGACGAGCGGCTGCGCAAAGGCGTCGCCGGTCGCCGAGGTCGGAGTGAGTCCGCGCCGGGTCGCGGTCGACCAGGTGACGAACACGGTCTACGTCACGAACGCAGGCTCGAACTCAGTGACGATGCTGAACGGGCGGACGTGCGACTCGGCAGAGCACACCGGCTGCTGAGCGCCTTTTTCCTCGTGCTCGCCGTCGCCGGGACGGCGACGGTTGTCGCGGGCACGAGCTCGGGCGCGTCGAGCTACGCGACGAAGCCCACCGATCCAGGCCCGATCAACCTGCATGCGATTCCACTCGGCGACGGCTATACGGCCACGACGCCGAAGATCGGCTATGTCGACTCATGCCAGACGAGCTTCAACCCGAACGCCGGCGGCTCACAGGTCGACGGGCCGTGGATCGACCAGTCCGCGAAGACGTGGGACTACACGGCGAAGCTCGCGATCCAGGGCTCCGTGTCGTGGCGGCAGGCGTCGTACAAGGTGACGGTCTCGGGCATGAAGCGGCTGCTCGAGTTCAACGATCTGCCGATCGACCACTCGACAGGCACGTTCCCGGTGTCGGCAAACGATCCCGCATACAAGTACGACTTCAACCCGAATCACATCGTCGCGCATCAGGAATCGTGGAGCCTCGCGCTCAATCCGGCCGCGGCGAGCAAGCCGTCGTGCGTGGGGATGGGGGCGATCGGCGTGCTGAACGACGGTGTCGTCCTCTACAACGCGCTCGACGGCGAGGGCCGCGATGCCGGCGCGCACGAGGTGCTCGACGGCTGCGCGGGCCATCCGGACCAGTCGTACACCTACCATCACCATGACGTCCCGCCCTGCATCCTCGACAAGATCAAGAACCGCACGACGCAGCTGGTCGGGTACGCACTCGACGGCTTCGGGATCTACGTCGTGAAGGACGCGAAGGGCAACCTGCCGACGAACACGAAGCTCGACGCCTGCCACGGCACGACGAGCGCGGTGATGTGGAACGGCAGGAAGACCACGATCTATCACTACGTCGCGACGATCGAGTACCCGTATACGGTCGGCTGCTACCACGGCACGCCGATCAAGATTGCGGCGGCATCGGCGGGCAGTGGCGGCCGGCAGCCGCCTCCTCCGCCACCCTCGCCCTAGCGAACCGCGATCATCTGGCCCCGGCCCAGCTCTGCCGCCCGAGCCGGCCCTGGATCTGCTCTGACGAAACTCCGTCAACTCGACCGAGAATCGCGTACAAAGAAGCGATGCGCGGAGTGCTTGGAACGATCGGGGTCGTCTGCGTGCTCGCGGGGATCGTCTGGCTCGGCCAGGGTCTGAACCTGATCCACGGCTCGTTCATGAGCGGCGAGGGACGCTGGGCGCTCATCGGCGCCGTCGCGCTCGCGGTCGGCGTCGTGCTCCTCGTCGCGGCGTGGCGGCCGCGTCGCCCCTCGTTCGGCGACTGATACTGCGGTCAGAATGACCGCATGCCGACCGAGTTTCTGAACAGATCGACGTCCACCTGAGCCCGCGGTTCGTCACGGAGTGGCTGTGAGCCCGCGCCTGTGGGTGGTCTGTCCGTCCTACGACGACGTCGCGTCGTTCACGATGTTGCGCGAGCGCATCCGGGAGGCCGTCGCCGCGAGCGCGCTCGAGCTCGACGGCATCCAGTTCGTGCTCGTCGACGACACGGGTGGCGTCGATCCGAACGCGAAGCTCGTCCGCGAACTCGACGACGTCAGCGTCGTCGATCCTCCTTTCAACCTCGGCCACCAGCGCGCGATCGTGCTCGGCGTCCGCAGCATCACCGACGAGCTCGAGGATGACGACGTCGTCGTCACGCTCGACTCGGACGGGCAGGACAAGCCCGAAGATCTACCGCGGCTCGCCGCGGCGCTGCTGGCGGGCGGCGACCTGCGGTGCATCGTGCTCGCCCGCCGCGCGAAGCGGCGAGAAGGACTGCTCTTCGCCCTGCTCTACCGTCTCTTCCGCGTCTTTTTCCGCATGCTCACCGGCACGGTCGTGCAATCGGGAAACTTCGTGGCTTACCGCGGCTGGGCGGCGCGGCATCTTCTCCGCCATCCGTACTTCGACCTCTGCTACTCCTCGACGTTCCTGAGCCTGGACCTCGAGCTCGACTACGTCCCGTGCGATCGCGGAGAGCGCTACGCGGGCCGGTCGCGCATGAGCTACGGGCGGCTGATCATGCACGGCCTCAGCATGCTGATGCCCTTTACCGACCGGATCGCGGTGCGCGCGCTGATCACCTTCGCGGCGGCGATGGCTGCCGCATTCGTATCGGCGGTGACGGTCATCTGCATCAAGCTCTTCTCGAGCAGCGCGATCCCCGGCTGGGCGACGACGACGCTTCTGCTGCTGATCATCGTCTCGTTCGTCGCACTCGGAAACTTCGTGGTGTTGTTCGCAGTCTTTTCGCAGTCGAGAGGCATGTCACTGGCGGATGTCGAAGAGAGGGCGCATGGATGGGCTCGAACGCCATCTGGCCCATCAGTTTGAGCACGGGCGGGAGTTCTTCTGGCACCGGCTGCGCTTCGCGGCCGTCTCCGCGTACCTGCCTGAAGACGCGTTCACGCTCGTCGACGTCGGTGCCGGCGTCGGCCTGATCGGCGAGTTCCTGCGCGACACTCATCCGCAGGCCGTCTACCGCTTCGTCGAGCCGATTCCGTTTCTCGAACAGCACCTTGTCGAGCGCTACGGCACAGCGGCGAATGCGAAGGACGATCCCCACTACGACGGCACGTCGGTTGTCACGCTCCTCGACGTGCTCGAGCACCAGGCCGACGACCACGCCTTCATGGCGGAGCTGGCGGCCAAGCTCGACCCGGCCGCGCTGTTGCTCGTGACGGTGCCCGCGGGCCCGAAGCTCTGGTCGCAGTGGGACGTTTCGCTCAGCCACTTCCGCCGTTACGACAAGGAGGCCTTTCGGCGCGCGACCTCGGAGCTTCCACTCGAGATTGTCGAGCTCGACTACCTCTTTCCCGAGCTCGTGCCGCTCGCTCTGCTGCGAAAGGTGACGATGCGCGACCCGCGCGACGAGTCCGAGGTCGAGTTTCCCGACCTGCCACGGGCAGCGAACGCCTTTCTCTACGGGATCGGCAGCATCTCGCTGCGGTTGAGACGAGCCTGGCCGTTCGGCAGCTCGCTCTTCGCTGCGCTCCGGCGCCGCTGAGGCCCGCGACTTGCTATAACTGAACCGAATGGTTCAGTATCCGACGACCGTCGATCGCGCCTTCTCGGCTCTCGCCGACCCGACTCGCCGTGCCGTTCTCGAACGGCTCGGCGCGGGTAGCGCCTCGATCAGCGAACTTGCCGAGCCCTTCGGCATGTCTCTGGCCGGGATGAAGAAGCACATCCGGCTGCTCGAGGACGCAGAGCTCGTGACGACGGAGAAGATCGGCCGGGTCCGCAGGTGCATGCTCGTGCCCTACGCATTTGAGGGCATAGGCACGTGGCTACAGCGGCTCGACCGCTTCGCCCAGGTCGTCGAAAGGACGAAAGGAGCACGATGAGCACTACTTCGAAGAAGAAGACCGAAGGCTTCAGCGCCGAGGAAAAGGCTGCGATGAGAGCGCGCGCCAAAGAGCTGAAGACGGCACAAGAAGGAGAGGACGCCGTGCGCACGGCGATCGCCGGGATGGCGCCGAAGGATCGCGCGATCGCCAAGAAGGTCCACGAGCTCGTCATGTCTGCCGCGCCCGACCTCGTGCCGAAGACCTGGTACGGCATGCCGGCGTATGCGAACAAAGACGGCAAGGTCGTCTGCTACTTCCGCGACGCGCAGAAGTTCAAGGAGCGATACGCGATGTTCGGCTTCAACGACAGCGCGAAGCTCGACCAGGGATCGATGTGGCCGGTCGCCTTTGCCATCCCGGAATTGAAGGCAGCCGACGAGAGCAAGCTCCGCACCCTCGTGAAGAAGGCGGCGAGCTGATGAACGAGACCACGGTCACCAAGCCGAACGAGCTCGAGATCCGCGTCGAGCGCATCTTCGACGCGCCCCCTGACCACGTCTTCTCGGTCTGGACCGATCCCAAGCTGATCCCGGGATGGTGGGGCGACGACACGGTCGTCGAGGAGATGGACGTCCGTCCCGGCGGCAAGTACCGCTTCCGAACGAGCTTCGGCGTCGTCGAGGGCGAGTACCGCGAGGTCGACGCGCCGGAACGGCTCGTGCAGACGTTCCAGAACCATCTCCAGACGCTCGAGTTCGAGGATCTCGGAGGCCGGACGAAGCTGACGCAGACGATGAGCTTCGAGACGACCGAGGAGCGCGACACGACGATGAACTACGGCGTCGAGGAGGGCGCCAGGGGAGGGTTCGAGCGGATCGACGCGGTG
The DNA here is from genome assembly GCA_036501285.1 of Gaiellaceae bacterium. Lineage (GTDB taxonomy): Bacteria > Actinomycetota > Thermoleophilia > Gaiellales > Gaiellaceae > PALSA-600. Next base: position 2,170 of record DASYAO010000169.1, on the reverse strand, counting down.
CTCGAAAAGCTCTAGAAGCACGGTTCACGCGGCCCGTCGCCGGGCAGTGCCAGGTGGTGCATCGGCTCAGCATCGGCTGCTCCGGTTGGAACTACGACCACTGGCGGAATGGGGTCTTCTATCCGCCGCGCTGCCCGGCGAGCCGCTGGCTGGCGTTCTATGCCCGGCACTTCGACACGGTCGAGGTGAACGCGACCTTCTACCGGCTCCCGCGACGCGAGGCCGTCGTGCGCTGGGCCGAGCAGACGCCGCCCGGCTTCGTCTTCGCGGTGAAGGTGAGTCGCTACCTCACGCACGTGAAGCGGCTGCGCGAGATCGACGTCCATCTGCCGCTGCTGCTCGAACGGATCGCTCCGCTCGCAGACGCGCGCAAGCTCGGGCCGCTGCTCTGGCAGCTGCCGCCGACGTTCGCCCGTGACGACGACCGGCTCGCCGAGGCGCTCGCCGCATTCCCGCGCGAGCTCCGTCACGCCGTCGAGTTTCGACACGCGAGCTGGTTCGCCGCGCGGCCGCTGGCGCTCCTCGCCGAGCACGGGGTTGCGCTCGTCGTGGCCGACAGGCCGGGCGCGCCGGGACTCAAGCGCCCCGAGCCGTCCGCCGGCTTCTCGTTCGTCCGCTTCCACCACGGCGCGCGCGGCCGGCGCGGGAACTACTCCGCGGGCGAGCTGGCCGACTGGGCCGCAACGCTTCGCCGCTGGGGCGACACCGGCGACGTGTACGCCTACTTCAACAACGACTGGGAGGGCTTCGCGCCGCGGAACGCGGCGCTCTTGCGGGGCTTGCTGCCGGAAAGCATCGCCGCATGACGACAGGGTTGCGCAAGCTGGCCCGCGACGCCGCCGATTGCCGCGCCTGCGACCTCTGGCGGAACGCGACTCAGACCGTCTTCGGCGAAGGTCCGCAGAGCGCGCAGCTGATGCTCGTCGGCGAACAGCCCGGCGACCGCGAGGATCTCGCCGGGCAGCCGTTCGTCGGACCCGCCGGACGCGTGCTCGACGAGGCGCTCGCTGCCGCCGGCATCGACCGCGACGGCGTCTACGTCACGAACGCCGTCAAGCACTTCAAGTGGCGGCCGCAGGGGAAGCGCCGGATCCACGACAAGCCGAACCGCGCCGAGGTCGCCGCTTGCCGGCCGTGGCTCGACGGCGAGCTGGCCGCCGTTCGGCCGCGCGTGCTCGTCCTGCTCGGCGCAACGGCTGCGCAGGCGCTGCTCGGCACGGCATTTCGCGTCACGCGCGAGCGCGGCCGGCCGATCGAGGGCACCGAGTTCGCCGAGCACGTCGTGGCGACGGTGCACCCCTCCGCGATCGTGCGGATCCGCGACCGCGAAGAGCGCGCGGAGGCCGAGCGCTTGTTCGCCGCCGACCTGCGCTCCGCCGCCGACCTACTGGCTAACGCCGCACGTCGACGGTGATCGGCGGGCCCGCTTCGCCGTCGGCGACGAGCCGGTAACTGCTGTTCGACCAGGGACGCACGGCCACGGTGAATCGGCCGTTCGGGCGCGTGTGCACGCGGCGGACGAGCGCCCATCCGTGGGTCGCAGTTTGCTCCTCGACCGTCACGTCCGAGAAGTCGCGCACGAAACCCGTGAGCACGAGCGGAGATCCCCGGCGTGCCGTCTGCGCAGTTGCGTCGAGTTCGGCGACCGAGACCGAGAAGCGAATCGAACGTAGTCCAAGCGCCTGCTGGAAGGTCCTCGCCGGAAGGGTTCGCTTGCTGCCGCCGCTGACGAGTTCGACCTGATTCGCGACGCCGTCTACGAGGTGCACGCGCACGTCGTCGATCGGCAGCTGGAAGTGCTGCTCGAGCGTCTGCGCGCTCACGACCACGCGCCAGCTGTGGTACGGCGAGATCGAGTCGTACGGGTCCGAAACCGAAACGAGGTACGGCTCGGGCGCGAGGTTCGTGAAGACGGCCTGCACCGGTGCGGTGCGGCCGCCGGACGTCGAGTCGTAGTAGGCGACGATCACGCGCCCGGCGTAAGTGAGCGCCTGGCCGGCCGTGGCGTTGACCGCCGCGTTCGTGAACCGCGTCTCGACACGGATCCCGCCGTAGACCTGGCTGCGGCTGTCGGCGTAGAGGTCGAACGTCGACGCCGGCTTCAGGCTCGCGAGCGCGTATGAGCGCGCGGCAACCGCCTGGGCCTCATAGGCCTGCGTCGACCAGTGCT
>DASYAO010000168.1:0-37296 GCA_036501285.1 Gaiellaceae bacterium | reverse complement strand
GGGTCGGGTTCTGCCAGCCGAGCGTCGAGAAGGGGACGATGCCGGCGTCGAGCCAGACGTCGCCGACCTCCCAGACACGTCCTACTGGGAGCAGTGGTTCCCGGCCGACTTCGTGTCGGAGATGCGCGAGCAGATCCGTCTCTGGTTCTACTCGCAGCTCTTCATGTCGGTCGTCCTCGTCGGGCGCGCGCCGTTCAAGCGCGTGCTCGGCTACGAGAAGATGCTCGACGAGCACGGCCGCGAAATGCACGGCTCGTGGGGGAACATGATCGACGCCGAGGATGCGTTCGAGCGCATGGGCGCCGACGTGATGCGCTGGCAGTACTGCGCGCAGCCGCCCGACCGCGACCTGCTGTTCGGGTTCGGTCCGGCGCACGAGATCAAGCGCAAGCTGCTGACGCTCTGGAACTCGATCGGCTTCCTCGTGCAGTACGCGAACATCACCAGGTGGGAGCCGACGCTCGCCGATCTCGACGGCGGGCCGCCGGTCGAGCACCCGCTCGATCGCTGGATCGTCGCGCGCACGAACGAGTTCGTCCGCGAGGCGGAGGCCGGTTACGAGACGACGCTGACCGTCGACGTGATCCGCGCCTTCGAGGCGTATCTCGACGATCTGTCGAACTGGTACATCCGCCGATCGCGACCGCGGTTCTGGCGCGACGACGCCGCCGCGTTCCGGTCGCTCTGGTACGCGCTCGTGCAGTCGCTGCGTGCGATTTCGCCGATGATCCCGTTTCTCACCGACCACGTCTGGGTGAATCTCGTGCGAGGCGGCGAGGCGTCGGTGTTTCTCGCCGGGTGGCCCGAGGTGGGAGAGTCCGACGTGAAGCTGCTCGCGGAAATCGCCGAGGTACGGCGCGTCGTCGAGCTCGGCCGGCAAGCGCGTTCGACGTCGGGGCTGAAGCTGCGCCAACCGCTGCGGCAGTTGATCGTCGCGGGCGCGCCGCTCGCGACGTCGCACGCAGACGAGATCGCCGACGAGCTGCGCGTGAAGGCGGTTGGCTTCGGCGACGTCGAGGCGTCGGAGCTCCGCGTGAAGCCGAACCTGCCGTTGCTCGGGCCGAAGCTCGGGTCTGCACTCGGCGAGGTGCGTACAGCGCTCGCCGAAGGGCGCTTCGAAGCGCTCGACGACGGCAGCTTCAAGGTGAACGGCTACGTGCTCCAGCCTGAGGAGGTGCTCGTCGAGCGAATCGGCAAGGACGGCTGGGCGCTTGCCACCGACGGCCTTGTGACCGTCGCGATCGATACGCGACTCGACGACGAGCTCAAGCTCGAGGCGCGCCTCTACGACCTGATTCGCGCCGTGCAGGTGCTCCGCAAGGAGTCCGGGCTCGAGGTGACCGACCGGATCAGGCTCTGGATTCCGGACGAGGAGCTCCTGCAGTTCTCGGAGCGCATCGCCGAGGAGACGCTCGCGGTCTCGGTCGAGCTCGGCGACGAGCTTCGACTTGAACGCAGTGTCTGACGGCGGCACACCCTGCCGTTGCCGAACCGGGGCCGGTCGTCGTCCTCGAAGGCGCCTGCACAGGGCGGCCCGAGCTCGCGGATCTTGTCGACGTGCGTGTCCTGCTCTCAGTTCACGACGACGTGCGGCGCGCGCGACTTGTCGCGCGGGAAGGAGAGTCGAACGCTCGCGACTGGTGGGCACGCTGGGAGTCGGCGGAAGACCAGTACTTCGCGCACGTCATGCCGCCGGAAGCATTCGACCTCGTGCTCGGCGCGCCAACGGCGGATTTGTCCTGAGCGAACTTCGTCTTTCTTAGTTCTAACTGCCGGGCTGGTGGTCGAACTGCGACGAAGCTCTGCGGGCTCTGGAAAGCTCCCCATGCACAGCTTGTAAACCAGATGCATTTTGGGGGGGAAATGAGAAAGAGGGTTCTATTCACCTCGGCGCTTGCCGGGATAATTGCGATCGTCGCAGCGATCGTTGCAGCAAGTGGCGGCGGCACGGTGCAAACGTTGGCGGTGCGTCCGATGGACGACAGTGCCACCTTCGTCAGCGCCGACACGCCACCGCCGAGCCAGGCTGACTGCGTCGCGATCGGCCGCCGGTGCTTCACACCGTCGGCGATGGCGAACTCGTACAACTACGCCGGCCTGCATGGGCTCAATGACGAAGGGCAAGGGAAGACGATCGCGATCATGGACTCGTTCGGGTCGTCGACGATCCGCCAGGATCTGGCGAACTTCAACGACGCGTTCGGCCTGCCGCACCTGTGCGGTGAGACCGGTCCGAGCGATCCCTCGGCGAACTGCTCGTCGACCACGTCGCCGCGGTTCGACATCGTCTGCTACCAGGGCTGTCCTGCCCCGAACCCGCCGCCCTCGACGAGCCAGGGCACGCACCTCGAGGCCCACGACCTGTGGGCGCTCGAAGTCGCACTCGACGTCGAATGGGCGCATGCGACCGCTCCGCTCGCGAACATCATGCTCGTGACGACGCCCACGGCCGAGACACTCGGCGTGCAGGGCTTCCAGCAGCTGATGAACGCGGAGGACTGGGTTGTCACGAACCACAAGGCGGACGTGATCACGCAGAGCTTCGGCGCTGCCGAGGGCTCGTTCAACGGGCTCGGCGCTCTGAAGCAGCTCCGCCAAACGTTCGTCGACGCCCAGGCGAACAACGTCACCGTGTTCGCTTCGACTGGTGACTTCGGCTCGCTGAACAACACGAAGCAGGACGTCACCGGCAAGGGCGGCGGAGGTGTCAACAAGACGCAGGACACCTACGTCCCGTACCCGAGTGTCTCGTGGCCGGCGTCGGATCCGCTTGTGACGGCGGTCGGCGGCACCTATCTCTGCACGAACGCGGAGACGGGCCTCGGCGTGGACAGCGTCTCGGCGCCTGCCGCGTGCCAGAACAACCCGGGCGATCGCGAGCCTGGCTGGGTCGCCTCAGGCGGCGGCTACAGCATCTACTTCACGCGTCCGAGCTGGCAGACAGGCCCCGCAGTCGATCCGCCGGGTGGCTCGTTCACGGGCACGACGCCCTATCCGGGCGTGCCGGGACCGAACCAGAACATGCGCGGCATCCCGGACGTCTCCTACCAGGCGAGCGCGCTGACCGGCGTGCTGATCTACAACGCCGAAGAGGGAGGCTGGTTCGTGATCGGCGGGACGAGCGCGAGCTCGCCGCAGTGGGCCGGCCTGCTCGCGATGGCCGACCAGATGGCCGGACACGACCTCGGGTTCATCAACCCGGCGCTGTACTCGATCGCCAACAACGCCGGCGAGTATGCGACGGATTTCTACGATCCGACGCACGGCTTCAACGGAGCCGCGGACCCGCGGCAGCAGTTCGCTTGCTGCTATCCGGCCACGAAGGGCTGGGATCCCGTGACGGGGCTCGGTACGCCGAACGCGGCGAATCTGATCCCGAATCTGATCACGGCCGCAAGCTCCTAGAACGACCTCACGAGGGGCGCGGCCTTCGGGCCGCGCCCCTCAGCTCTGCGCGTCCGCGAGCTGAAGCTCGCGACGGAGCTCGACGGGCAACCGGAACTCGATGTCCTCTTCGACAAAGCGGTGCGGCGCGATGTCCGTGACACCGCGCGCGCGGAACCAGTCGCAGGCGCGCTGCACGAGCTTCTCAGGTGCCGACGCCCCTGAGGTAATGCCGACGACTCGCACGCCCGCGAGCCACTTTTCTTCGATCTCGCTCTCGTCGTCGATCAGGTGCGACTGAACGCCCGAAGCCCGGGCTACCTCGACGAGGCGGTTCGAGTTCGACGAGTTCTTCGAGCCGATCACGAGCAGCAGGTCGACCTCGGCGAGCATCTCCTTCACCGCCCACTGGCGGTTCGAGGTCGCGTAACAGATGTCCTCGCGCTGCGGCGCGCGGATCGACGGAAACTTCTCGCGCAGCGCTGCGATCAGCTCGCCGGTCTCGTCGACCGAGAGCGTCGTCTGCGTCACGTATGCGAGCTTCGTCCCTTCCGGGAACGACAACGCGTCGACGTCCGCGGGCGACTCCACGAGCGCGATCGACCCGGGGATCTCGCCCATCGTGCCGACGACCTCCTCGTGATGTGCGTGGCCGATCAGAATCACGAAGTACCCCTCGGCCGCGTAGCGCCGTGCCTGCACGTGCACCTTCGTCACGAGCGGGCAGGTCGCGTCGATCGTCCGCAGCTTGCGGGCGGTGGAGTTCTCGTGGACGGAAGGCGCGACGCCGTGGGCCGAGAGCACCATCGTCCGGCCCTCCGGCACCTCGTTCTCGTCGTCGACGAAGATCGCTCCGCGCTCCTCGAGCTCGCGCACCACGTGGATGTTGTGGACGATCTGCTTGCGAACGTAGACCGGGGTGCCGTAGAGCTCGAGCGCACGCTCGACCGTCTCGACCGCCCGCTCGACGCCGGCGCAATACCCGCGCGGCGAGGCCAGAAGCACCTTTTCAACCATGAAAAACAGTGTAGTGGGGAGAAAGCCCGTCGCTCGGGGGGTCGGCGCGACGGGCCACTCCCAACGCTCCCCGCGACGTGCAAGCACGCCACGGTTCGCATCGCCCAGTGCCCTGTGAAGCTAACTCGCGGCGACCCGGCTGCCAATGGGCCGCTCGACCCATCTTTACAAGCCGGAAAACGACCCTTTGCGTGCCGTACCATTCGGGCCGCCCAGTGAGTACGACAACCGAGTCGACTTCGCATCGCCGCTTGGGTGACCGCTTTCGACGGCTCCTGCGGAGGGCGCAGGCCCAAACGCCGGCTGTCTCGGACCGGGACCGCGAGCTTGGTGCGATCGCCGCGATCGCAAGCGCGCTCACGCGCGCGAAGGACCTGGAGACGGCCGCGCGTCCGCTGGTCGAGCAAGTGCAGTCGCTCCTGCACGTCGAGTTCGCGGCCGTCACCGTCGTCGATCCCGACACGATGCAGGCGGTCGGCGTGCTCGCACGCCTCGGCGATGCGGATGCCGACTGGTGGCGCGAGCTTCGCCTCGACCTACGCGACGAGCCTTCCGGAATCGCGAGCGCGGTCTTCGAGTCGGCGCCCGTCGTCATCTACGACGTGTCGGGCTCGCCGCACGTGAGCCGGCTCCTCGCGCAGCGCACGGGAGCGAAGAGCGGCCTGTGGGTGCCGATCGTCGCCGAGGAGCGCGTCGTCGGCGTGCTCACCGCCGCGTCGACCGCGGGGAAGCGCGCGTTCACGAACGAGGAGGTCTCGCTGCTGCAGGTGCTCGCCGCCGAGGTCGCGCTCGCGCTCGAGCGCCTACGCTCGTCGGACGCCTTGGCGGCTGCGCTCGGACGCGAGCAGGCCGTCGCCGCGATCGCGCGGCGCCTGCGTGCACAGCGGAGTGCCGACGGGCTCGTCGACGTGGCGACGGAGGAGCTCGGACGGGCGCTTTCGCTCGAGCACATCGACGTCGATCTCAGCGGATCGAAGCCGCGCATCGGCTGGCGTCGCGCCGAGCCCCTGAGCGAGGGCGAGCGTTTTCTCGTAGAGACAGTCACCTCGGAGATCGAAGGCGCGCTCGAGACCACGCGGCTCCTTGCAGAGAACAAGCAGCGCATCGCCGAGCAGAACGCGCTGCTCCAGGCTGCGAAGGTCGTGACGAGCGAGCTCGAGCTCGACGCGGTGTTGAAGCGGCTCGTCGAGGAGGTGACGAAACTTCTCCACGCGGACGCCGCCGACCTCTACCTCCTCGACCGCGAGCGGGGCATCCTGCGCTGCGCTGCGGTTCACGGCTTTCCGGAGTCGCTCGTCGGTTTCGAGTTCTCGGCCGACAAGGGCGTCGCTGCGCTCGCTGTGCAGCGCGAGCGCCCGGTGGCGGTGAACGCATACTCCGAGCTGGGCGACGAGATCCCACACGACGCGTACCGCGGCTTCGCGCACGCGCTCGTGGCCCCGATGACGTGGGGCGGCGAGGTGCGCGGCGTGCTCGGAGTGGGCGCTCGCGCGGAGGGCACGCCGACGTTCGAGCAATCGGAGATCGACCTGCTCGAGACGTTCGCCGGGCTCGCGTCGCTTGCACTCCGCAATGCGCAAAGCTACGCCGAGCGAACGCGCCAAGCGCGCGTCGAGCGGGCGTTTGCCCGCGTCGCAACGCTACTTTCACAGTCGGTCGGGCGCGCCGAGACGATGGACGCGGCCGCCCACGCGGCGAGCGACGCAGTCGGCGGCGACTTCGCGGCGGTGCTGATGCCCGAAGGAGGGCTGCTCGCAGTCGCCGGTGCACACGCGCTTCCAGACGCCGTCCGCGCGCTCGAGCCACCTCCGATTCTCGTCGACGCGGCGATGGACGGCAGGGTGTTGGCCGCTCCGCGCATCGACGACGACGAGCGCTTCGACTCGGACTGGCGTGCCGCGCCCTTCTCGGCGCTGCTCGCGATTCCGGTCGACGGCGACGCGCGAGGCCTCGTCGCGGTCTTCTTCCGCGAGCCGCGGACGTTCTCGGGCGAAGACCTCGAGCTTGCGCGCCAGGTCGCCGCCGCGACGCATGCTGCGCTCGAGCGCAGCCGCTCGTTCGAATCGGAGCGGATGGCGCGGGCGCTTTCGCAGCAACTCGCGCGAACCGGCAGCAACATCGCGACCGAGCTCGATCCCGCCGCCGTGCTCGAGGAGTTGGGCGGTCAAGCGACAGCGCTCCTTGGCGCACACGCCGGCGCAGTGTGGGTTCGCGAAGGCGACGATCTCGTCGTGAGCGCCGTCTCGGGGCCGGAGCTCGACGATCTCGTCGGCGAGCGGCGCCCGTCGACGGGCTGGCTCGGCGGCGACGTGCTGCAGCTGCGCGGCCCGGTCGTGCGCGCCGACTGCACCGGCGACGCGCATGCAGCAGGCGAAGCTGTGCTCGCGCGCGGCTTCCGTTCCTATCTCGGGGTGCCGCTCGCGCGGAGGGAGGGGCCGACGCGCGGCGTGCTCGCCGTCTACGGGGCCGATCCGCGGACCTGGCGGGACGAGGAGATCGAAGCGCTCGGCGCGCTCGCCGGCAACGCCTCTGCCGCGCTCGCGAATGCCGAGCTCTATCAGCGCGTCACGCTCGAGCACGAGCAGAGCGCCGCGATCCTCTCCAACGTCGCCGACGGGATCGTCGCCGTCGACCGCGACGGCCGGGTCGTCGTCTGGAACGCAGCCGCCGAGCGAATTGCCGGCGTGCCCGCGACGGAGGCGATCGGCCGCACGCCGTTCGAGGTCGTCCAGCGGGAGCTCGAGTCGGAGACCGGCGGTACGAACCGGCTCGTCGCGATCATGCGCGGTGGCGAGGAGGTCTGGTTGTCGCTCTCCGAGGCGCTGATGCGCGATCCGTCGGGCGCGGTCGCGGGCAGGATCTTCGCGTTCCGCGACATCTCTGCGGAGCGAGTCGTCGACCAGATGAAATCCGACTTCGTCTCGACCGTCTCACATGAGCTGCGCACGCCGTTGACCTCGATCTACGGCTTTGCCGAGACGCTGCTCCGCCGCGACATCGGCTTCAGCGACGAAGAGCGAGAGACGTTCCTGCGCTACATCGCCTCGGAGTCGGAGCGACTCACCGGAATCGTCGACGCCCTCCTGAACGTCGCGCGGCTCGACAGCGGCACGCTCGAAGTCGACCTCGTCCCGACCGACCTCGGCGAGCTCCTGAACGAAGCCGTGTCGGAGAGCGCCGTGCCCGCGATCACGAACGGCCACCGCTTCGTCGTCGATCTCGGAGACGGGGTACCCGAGGTCCGGGCCGATCCGGACAAGCTCCGCCAGGTCGTCGGCCAGCTCGTCGAGAATGCCGTCAAGTACTCGCCCGCGGGCGCCGTCGTGCGCGTCGAGGCGCGGTCGGGGGCGGATGCGGTCGAGATCACGGTCGCCGACGAAGGCGGCGGCATCCCCGAAACGCAGGTCGACCGGATCTTCGACAAGTTCTACCGCGGTAGCGACACGCAGCCCGGAACCGGGCTCGGCCTCTTCATTGCCCAAGGTCTCGTGTCCGCCATGGGTGGCAGGATTCAGGTCCGCTCCGGAGAGGGTGGAGGCTCGAGGTTCAGTTTCGCCCTCCCGGTGGCAAGTAGCTCATGACCGGGATGAATGCAGAGGCGCACGATGGGACCAAGGTGCTCGTCATCGACGACGAAGCACCGATCCGTCTTCTTTGCCGAGTCAACCTCGAGGCCGAAGGGATGGAGGTGTTCGAGGCTTCCGATGGGCCGAGTGGTCTCGCGAAGGCGCGGGAGTCGCTGCCCGACGTGATCCTGCTCGACGTGATGATGCCCGGGCTCGACGGCTGGGCCGTCGCGGAGGAGCTGCTCGACGACGAGCAGACGAAGGGGATCCCGATCGTCTTCCTGACAGCGCGCGCAGAGTTCCGTGACCGTGCGCGCGGCCTCGACGCGGGCGGCATCGACTACGTGACGAAGCCGTTCAACCCGATCGAGCTCGCGTCACTCGTGCGCGACCTGCTCGAACGTGTCGCGCGAGGCGAGAGCGAAGACGTCCGTCGCGAGAAGCTCGCGGAACTGCGTGACTCAATGTCAGCTTAGGCGACTGCAGCGGCAAAGGTCAGCGACCTCGGACGGAGGCGGCGGCGGAGCCGCCACCTCCTCTAACCGGCGCCGAAGCGGCGCCCCGGTGACTCGATGTCCGCTTAGCGGCGGTCTGAGCGAGGACAATCGCCGAGAGCACAACCGCGGCGCCGGCCAGTTGGAGTGCGCTCAGCGATTCGCCGAGCCATGCCCAGGCGACGATCGTCGCGACCACCGGCTCGAGCATCGCGATGATCCCGACGCGCGTCGCCGGCAGGTGGCGGAGCGCGCTCACGAGCAGGAAGAACGGGACGATCGTCCCGATGACGATCATGAACGCCATCAGCGCCCAAACCGGCGCGTGATGGCGCGAGAGATGGCCGAGCAAGGAGACGTGCGCGGCGGTACGGCCGGACGGGAAGCTCCACCACGGCGCGATCACCGACCAGAAGAGGGCGGCGAACGCGAAGCCCCAGGCGAGCAGTGACACAGCATCTCGTTCGCCGACCGCGTGCTCGGCGAGCAGGATGTACAGCGCGTACGCCACCGCCGCCGCGAGCGAGAAGACGACACCGGCGGTCGAGATCGTCCCGCCGTGACGGACGTCGACGATCACTGCAAGCCCGAGCAGCGCGAGCGCGAGCGCGAGCCAGATGCGCCGCCGCACCGAGTCGTGGAAGACGTAGCGCGCCCAAAGCGCGACAAGCAGCGGCGCGAGGTACTGGATCAGCAGCGCGATCCCGATCGCGAGCCGGTGGATCGCGAGGAAGTACAGCCATTGGACGAACGCGAGCCCCGCGATCCCGAAAACGGCGAGAAACGGGAGCTCGCGGCGGGTGACGCGCAACCGCCCCCGGTCGGTCGCGAGCAGGACGAGCACGAAACCGACGACCGCGCCCGTCGAGCGCACCTGCGAGAGCCGAAGCGACGAGATGCCCGAGGCGAGGATCACCTTGGACACGGTCCCGTTGATCGCCCACAGCGTCGCTGCGCCCGCTGCCATCGCGTAGCCGACCCGCGGATGGCGGCGGCGCGCAGATGCGACCGGAAGAGGTGCTTCACTCATCGGCTCTACACTTGATCAGGTAACGGGGCGTAGCTCAGCCTGGTAGAGCGCTGCGTTTGGGACGCAGAAGTCGCTGGTTCGAGTCCGGCCGCCCCGACCTTAAGTCAGAACCCAGTCGCCTTGCCTGAGGATCGGCGTCTCGCTGCCGTCCTTGGCGACGCCGGCGATGTCGAGCTCGCGCGAGCCGATCATGAAGTCGGTGTGGATCGACGAATGGTTGACGCCGCGTGCCACGCGCTCCTCGGGCCCGAGCTCGCGTGCGCCGTCGACAGCCTGGACGATCGCAGCGCCGAGTGCGATGTGCGATGCAGCGTTCTCGTCGAAGAGCGTGTCGCAGAAGACGATGCCGGTCTTCCCGATCCGGGACGAAGCGTCGACGAGCGCGACCTCCCCGAGCCGAGACGCACCGTCGTCGCTTGCGATGTGCGTGCGCATCAACTCCTCGCCCTCGTCGGCCTTCACGTGCACGGCGCGGCCGTTCTCGAAGCGAACCTCGAGCCCGCGCACGATCGTTCCCTGGATCTGCAGGGGATAGGTCGCGCGCACAGTCCCCTCGACGCGGTGAGCATCCGGCGACGTGAACACCTCTTCTGTCGGCATGTTCGGTACGAACTGGATCCCGCGCACTTCGTCCTGCGCCGCCATCCAGCGTGACTCGGGATGCAGCCCGATCGTGAGGTCGGTGCCGGGGCCGCGGTAGCGAAGCGCGTCGAAGCGGCGCGCGTTGAGCGAGTCCGCGCGCTTGACGAGCATGCCGATGTGCTCGCGCCACGCGCTCACCGGATCCTTTTCGTCGAGGCGAACGGCATCGGCGACCGCACCCCACAGCCGCTCGACGTCCGGCTCGCCGAAGACCGATTGGGCCCACCCTGCGGTCGGGCACGCGACGATCGACCAGTTGCAGAGCCCTTCTGTCAGGTGCAGGCTCGCCTCCGAGACAGCGCGCATGCGCGCGCGGCCGACACGTCCGCCGTCGAGGTCGGCGAAGATCTCCGGCTCCGGGTTGCCGCTGATCCCGAGCAGCGCATCCCCGTTCTTGCCGAGGTCCTCCATCCGCTTGACGAGCCACGGGGGCGACCAGTCGAGCGCGTCCTCCTGCGCACCTTGGATGTGCGCACGCCTGACGTGCTGGTCGGCGTAGTAGACGTCGACGAACTCCGCGCCCGCCGCATACGCCTCCTTTGCGACTTCGCGCACGAACGGCGCGTACTCGAGTAGCGCATTCACCGCCAATAGTTGGCCGGGTTGGACGTTTAGCCCAACCCGCACGGTCAGTCGCGCGTACTCCGCAAGCCGGTCAGGAGGCACGGGCACTCGGTGGAATCTAGTGGTTCCCGGACGGCTGACTAGAATCTCGGCCGTGACCCGGGTCGCTCTGCCATTCGCGGTGCTGCTCGCCGTGGTCGCGGCCGGATGCGGCGGGAACACGGTCTATACGTCGGCCAAGACCAAGACCTGCCTTCAGCAGCGCGGCGCGACGATCGCCACGCCCGACCGCGGTGACCTCGTTGCGACGACCGCGCTCGGCGGCGCCTTCAAGGCGGAGCTCGGCGACAACTCCGTCACGGTCGCCTTCGGGACGAACCAGACGAACGGCAACGACATCTATCAGGCCTACCAGCACTTCGCCTTCTCGAACGTGAAGAGCGGGATCCTCGACGTGCTCCGCCGCTACAACAACGTCGTCACGCTCTGGCACTTGCACCCGGCGGACGCAGACCTCTCGCTCGTCGTCGGCTGCCTGCGGTAGCTCACTAGAGGGCGCCTTCTTCGGCGAGGAAGCGCCGGAACCAGTAGGCGAAGACCGTGAAGAGCACGAGCGCCTGCTCGGCCGCCATCGTCGCGCCCGCGAGCTCTTGATCACCAAGCGGCGACAGGCCCCAGATGCGTGGTGCATGAACGTAGTAGCCGTAGATCGCGCGCGGGAGCAGGAGCAGCAGCAGTCCGAGTGGCGCCGCGAGGATGAACGCCGCGAACGCATAGCCGGCGCGTAACCCGGTCGCGAGCCGGTGGGGCTCGTCCTGCACGACCGGCCACCAGAAGAGGATCCCGGTTCCGAAGTAGCAAGCGTGCTCGAGGTGGATCAACGTGTTCTGGTGGTGCAGCGCGGCGTCGTAGACGAAGGGGATGTGCCAGACGTAGTAGCTCGCAACCCAAACGGGAAGCGCGATGAGCGGGTGCGTGAACAGTCGCCAGAGCCGGTAACGCGAAGCTGCGCGTGCCATGGTCGGCGTGACCGCAAGCACTGCGAGGAGCGGCGCCCACTCGGCGAGGATCACGTTCTGCAGCAGATGCGCTGTCAGCAGGTAGTGGAGGCCGAGGTGGTGGATCGGCGTCCAGAACGCGATCGCGAGAAGCGCGAGCGAGCCGCCGGCGGCGGCGGCGCGATCGGCGGTGGTGCCGAAGCGTCCTGCCAGAAAGAGATAGAGGAGTGCGAGCAGCGGCACGACGAGCGTCGTGTCGAGATCCGCCTGCCACGCGTAAGGACTCGCCGCGAGCACGTCGCTACCCTATTTGCGCGCGGGTGTAGCTCAATGGTAGAGCTCCAGCCTTCCAAGCTGATTACGCGGGTTCGATTCCCGCCACCCGCTCTAGGACCTGTTGTCTGAACGGCATGGGACCATCGGTCCCGAAAGTTGCGTCCTGCGGGGGATGCGATTCCGATTTGAAAGGCCGATTCTGGCGATGTGGTTGCCAAGCGCATTCTCGCCGTCGCAGTTGTCGCACTGATCGTCGCCCCGGCTGCCTTCGCGCGCCGTTCGTCATCGGTCGGCGAGACGCGCGTCCAGTCCCTCAACGCAGGCGTGCTCGTACAGCTGAACGCGATCCGGACGCAGCACGGCCTCGTCCCGCTGACGCTGAACGCTCAGCTCTCCACCGCGGCGCGTGGCCACTCCGAGCAGATGCTCGCGGACGGCTACTTCGCACACAACTCCTACGACGGCTCCGCCTTCTGGAAGCGGATGGCGGACTACGAGCGCGGCGCGTCCAACGGCTACTGGTCGGTCGGCGAGAACCTGCTCTGGTCATCGCCGACGGTCGACGCCGTTCAGGCGCTGAAGCTCTGGATGGCGAGCCCGGAGCACCGCGCGAACATCCTCACCGCGAAGTGGCGGCAGATCGGCATCGCATCGGTGCACGCGGCCACCGCGTCGGGCGCGTTCGGCAACCGCGCGGTCACGGTGATCACGACCGACTTCGGCGTCCGCGGCTAAGAGGTAGGCGCGCGAGCGCGCCGGGCAGGACTCGAACCTGCGACCCGCGGCTTAGAAGGCCGCCGCTCTTCCAGCTGAGCTACCGGCGCGTGTGACCAAGCGTAGCGCCGGCGCCTGTTTGCTTCTCGCGCGGCGCGGTAGGTCCCCCGGAAACGACTCCGAGGAGGAACATGGCCGACAAGAAGCTAAACGGCAAGAAGGTCGCGATCATCGCCGCTGACATGGTCGAGCGCGTCGAGCTCGTGGAGCCGCGCAAAGCGCTCGAGGACGCGGGCGCGACGACGGAGCTGATCTCGATCAAGCCCGGAGAGATCGACACCTTCAATCATTTCGACAAGGCCGACAAGGTGAAGGTCGACCGCCTCGCGGAAGAGGCCGACGCATCGGACTACGACGCGCTGATGATTCCCGGCGGCGTCGGCAACCCGGACCAGCTGCGCGGCGATGAGAACATGGTCTCGTTTGTGCGCGACTTCTTCGAGACCGGCAAGCCGGTCGCGGCGATCTGCCACGGGCCGTGGGTGCTCGTCGAGGCAGGCGTCGTCCGCGGGCGCAAACTCACCTCATGGCCGACACTGCAGACCGACATCCGCAACGCCGGCGGCGAGTGGGTCGACGAGAAGGTCGTCGTCGACGAGGGGCTCGTCACGAGCCGCAAGCCCGATGACATTCCCGCCTTCAACGAGAAGATGATCGAGGAGTTCTGCGAGGGGAAGCACGCCGAGCAGAAGGCGAAGACGTCAGCCTCGACGTAGGCGGAGAGCTACCCGGTCGCGTGCGCGAGAGGTGGGAGACCACACGCGGGCGCGACCGCGACGCTCCCGATCGACGTGGCGGGTGCGATCGGACCTAGATCCTCCTCGGTCGGCCAGAAGCTTGCCGAGACGATCCGATCGACGCGGTGGCTCCTCACGAACGAGCGCAGCTCGCTTGTCGAAAGACGTGCCGTGTTCGTGACCTGGAACTGCAACCGGGCCGCGAGCGGGTCGTAGTAGAACGCGGGCGGGTAGTTGTCCCGCCCCATGTTTCCCTCGGCGATCGTGAACCAGAAACCCGACTCCGCCTGCCAGAGCATCGAGTCTCCCCAGCGCGCGAACGGGAAGATGACAAGAGTCTCACCCTTCGGGACGCAGGCCCGGTAGATCCCTTGGGTGAAGAACGGCACGCGAAGCGGGTGTCCCGTCCAGTTGATGCTCGTCACGGCCGGAACAAGGCTCGCCACCGCGCAGAGAGGCAGAATCACCGGCTGCGCGAAGAACCGTCCTTTCGTCGTCGCGATCCACAGAGCCACGGCGACCGCGGATGCGAGCGACGCGTAGAGGATGAAGCGCTGGGGCTGGAGGTCGTTGAACAAGGAGAGGTTCTCCACGAGCTTCCACGGAGCCCAGATCAACCGTCGCCCGTCGACGTAGAAGGCGTGTCCCGACGCAAGGACGATCGCGATCCCGAGCATCGCGAACAGAAACTGCACGCCTGCCGATCGCCGGTGGCGAATGCCGAGGAGAATCAGGATCGCGATGGCAGGAATTCCGAGGTAGGAATCCCGTTCGTAGTCGTTGTACGGAATGAACGCCGAGCTCACGTGCGCGAAGGTCGAGCCGCCGAGCGCGATCAGCTGCGTCGGGACGATCAGATTGAGCAGGTCGGCCGGCGGCCCGGTCCCGTAGCCGGGCGGCCTTGCTCCGACCCACGTGTAATAGATCAACGGCGCGGCGAGGACGGCGGCGATCGTGAACGCACCGGTGATCGGGAGCGTCGCGTGAGCGAGCCGGCGCCGGCTCGACGGCAGCAGCACGAGCCCGATCGCAACGGCGAACAGGAGCACGACTGTCACGGTCGCGACGATCTCGGTTGAGATCCAAAACTCGAGGCCGAGCAGGAAGCCCAGTCGCCACGTGAGCGCCTTGCGGCCGAGCTCTCCGCGTACGTGCTTCACGAGCACAAGTGCAATCAACGGGACGAGGAACGAGCCGATGAGGTTGAGATCTCCACCGTACTCGTGTCCGAGCGTGAAGCTCGAGAAGCCGAAGAGGTAGCCGCCGATGAGTGAGGCCCAGGTCGAGCCCGTCAGAGAGCGGCAGAGCAGGAATGCCGTCCACGCCGAGGCAACGGGAAGCAGCACCGCCGCCAGGTTGTAGGCGACCGCAGGACCGAATACCACCGTGACCGGCGAAAAGACGATCGCGAGTGCGGGGACGGACGTCGTCCATGCCAGGTCGATGCCGACGGGCGCGTAGATCGCGTGCGTGACGAAGGGGTTCGTCCAGCTTGCGATCGCATGCGGCCACCACGCGAAGGACCATAAAAAGGCCTCCGGGTCCTTCTGCGTGTTGTAGCCGACGAGGTCGCGCCCGGGATGATGGATGAGCCGCCAGCCCAAGTAGACGAACGAGAGGGCGGCATAGACCGCGACCACGAGCGTCGCCGATGCACGAGAGCCTCGGATCATCGCGCTTCTCTATCTGAATTCGCCGCCCGATCCAACGTCACGGGCGACGATGCGTGATGGCCCCGGGTGGAATCGAACCACCGCACGCAGCTTCGAAGGCTGCCGCTCTTCCGCTGAGCTACGGGGCCGAGGGTGGCGGACGGGACTCGAACCCGCGACCACCGGGACCACAACCCGGGGCTCTACCAACTGAGCTACCGCCACCGCGCGAGACGGATGGTAGCTACCGGCTGGTCGCGCCTAGACGAACGCGAAGTTTTGGGCGATCGATCGGAAGACCGAGGCGGCCGACTTGCTGAAGGAGGCGGCGTCGATGTCGAACTTGAGCACGTAGAGCTTGCCGCCGTGGATCAGCAGGTAGAGCGTCGTCGCCTCGGTAAGGCCGCTGCCGACCGGAGTCGTCGCGATCACGACCTTGGCGGTTCCCGCCGGGAGCTTCGTCGTCGTCGGCTTCGTGACCTTTGCGCCCTTGTTCTGCGAGAGGGCTTCGCCGAAGGTCAGCGCCGCCGCGTTCAGCTGCGAGGGCTTGTACGGGGACGAGGACGGTTTCGAAATCTGGACGGCGACCTGCGGGATCAGCGGGTCGGTGGACGGATAGACGTTGAGGAACGCCTGGAAGCTGAAGGCCTTGAGCTGCGCCTTGCCGGCGGCGGTGAGATAGAAGCTGTACGCGGTCGGAAGGCCGTTCAGCTTGTCCTTCTTCGCCAGGGCAATTGTCTGCTGCACCGCCTTGACGCTGCGGGGCACGGCGTACCACTTCGGCGGCAGCAGGATGCTGAACCCGTCCGGTTTGTCGACGTAGCGGGTCTCCTTCGGCGCCGTCGCGCCCGAGGCAGCGCCGGCGATGCCAAGCGCCAGGGCGCCGAGAGCGGCGACGAGGGCGATTCTCACGCCCGTCTTGGTAGCACACTCGTGTTCTCTACGATGGGGCCGTGCACGAAGACGACCAGTACGAGTTCCAGAGCCTGGAAGAGCTCGCCGACGCGATCGATGCCCAGAAGCAGCAGGAGCAGGAGGGGCCGCCCGCGATCGAGGTCTGGCAGGACTACGACCCGTCGCAGCGCTTCGTCTCGGTCTTCTCGGTGACGGAGGCGCAGGGCGCGAGGTCGTCGACGGTCGCGTACTACATCTTCGAGCCTGGCAAGCACTCGGGGCTTCACCACGACAACGCCGAAGAGGTGATCTACATCGCCGACGGCGAAGGCGAGATCTTCGTCGCGGGTGCGCAGCAGAAGCTCGAGCCGGGCACGTTCCTCGTGATCGGCGCCGGCGTCCCGCACGACATCTACGCGCACGGCGACCGTCAGCTCCAGCTGCTGTCGTTCTTCCCGACGAGCGTCGTCGAGAGCACGTTCCAGGATCCGCTGCTCCCGCTCGGGTCGAACGTCCTGGCATCGAACTTCAACCAGCCGCAGCTGACCGAGGTGACGC
The DNA here is from genome assembly GCA_036501285.1 of Gaiellaceae bacterium. Lineage (GTDB taxonomy): Bacteria > Actinomycetota > Thermoleophilia > Gaiellales > Gaiellaceae > PALSA-600. The sequence goes on along the minus strand of DASYAO010000168.1, from coordinate 20,710 downwards.
CGGACGATCTCCCGCCCGAGCTACGCCACCTCGCCGGCGGCTAGTCGTACCCTTTGCTTTCGAGCGGGCGTGGCGAAATTGGTAGACGCGCCGGGTTTAGGTCCCGGTGGGCCGCGAGGCCCTTGGAGGTTCGATTCCTCTCGCCCGCATCTGTATAAAGAACGCGTGGCGCACGTTCGCATCCTCTACTGCCCGACCTGAAGCGGCTACGACACGCGGGCCGCAAGTCTTGCGGCCGAGGTCAACGGTGCGAACGGACACACGGCGGAGTACAACCCGGGCGGGAAGGGGCAGTTCGACGTCTTCGTCGACGACGTGATCGTGTTCTCGAAGCACGCCGAGGGCCGTTTCCCCGAGAACGCCGAGATCCTCGACAAGCTCGCTTAGTCGAGGAACTCCACGTAGTCACCGGCGCGTTCCTTCGGCGTCGGGTCGTCGATCCGCGGGCCGAGGTGGATCAGCGCGACGAACTCCTCGTCCTCGCCCATCCCGATCGCAGCCTGCCCTTCCCGAGACTGGAGCACGCGAGGCGTTCGCCAGTACGAGGCGAGCCCGCGCGCGTGCGCGGCGAGCAGGACGATGTAAGAAGCGCACGCGGTCGCGAGCACGTCTTCGTGGTTCTGATGGTCGTCGCCTGTCAGCTTCGCGCTCGCGACAACGAGCGTCGGAGCCCGCGAGAGCTTCTCGAGCTCGCCCGGCTTGCCCGTTGCCGCGAGCCGGGCAAGCGACTCCGGGCCGAGCACGCGGAAGCGCCAGGGCTCGGTCAGGTGGTGATTCGGCGCCCAGCACGCAAGCTCGAGTAGCTCGTCGACCACCTCGCGGGGGACCGGATCGGCTCCGAAGCGCTTGTGGGTCCGCCGCGAGCGGATTGCCTTCTCGGTGTCCACGGGCCGCCACGGTAGTGGTTTCGCCGCTGAGGTCGACGGCCAGACCACGGCGTTCGGGCAAAATGGGCCGCCTATGGAAACGCAGCTCGAGCAGCTCGAAGGTGACCGCGTCCGGCTGACGGTCGACGTGCCGGCACACGACGTCAATCACGCGATCGAGCACGCGACGCACGATCTCGCCGAGCGCGTGAAGATCCCCGGCTTCCGCAAGGGCAAGGTGCCGATGCAGGTGCTCGTCTCGAAGGTCGGCAAGGAGCGCGTCTACACAGAGGCCGTCGACTCGCATATCTCGAACTGGTTCTGGAACGCGGCCTCGAGCACGCGCGTGCAGCCCGCCGAGCTTCCGCAGTACGACTACGAGTTGCCGCGAAACGGCGAAGAGGACTGGAGCTTCACCGCGGAGTTCGCGATCCTCTCGCGACCGGATCTCGCAGACTGGAAGAACGTCGAGGTGCCGAAGCTGGAGGTCGAAGTGCCCGACGAGCTCGTGACGCGCGAGCTCGAGACACTGCAACGCAACGTCGCGGACATCTCTTCGATCGACAGTCGTACCGCGCAGCCCGGCGACGTCGTCGTTGTCGACATCCTCTCCGAGGAGGGACTCGGCCAGCGCGACTACGCCTTCGAGCTCGGCACTGAGCGGCTCGTCGACGAGATCGAGGACGCGGTCCGCGGCCTGATCACCGGCGAGACGCGCGAGGTGACCTGGGAGCTCGGCGATGGCGCGCAGCGCGCCGGCAGCGTCACGCTGAAGGAGCTCTACGAGAAAGTCCTGCCGCCGCTCGACGACGAGCTCGCGAAGACCGCATCCGAGTTCGATTCGCTCGACGCGCTGCGGGGCGACATCGAGGGCAAGCTCCGCGACCGGCTCCAGGAAGAGGCTGACAACCAGTTCAGGCTGAGCACGGTCGACGAGCTCGCGAAGGCGTCGAAGGTCGATCCCGAAGGGCTCGCCGTCGACATGCGCACGCGCGACCTTCTCACCGGCTTCGTCCGCACCCTGCAGCGGCGCGGCATCGATCCGAACGCCTACCTCCAGGTGACGAACACGAGCGTCGCCGACCTCGAGGACCGGCTGCGCGAGGAGGCGAAGCAGTCGATCGCCCGTGAGCTCGTGCTCGAGGCCGCGGCCGACAGGCTGAAGATCGAGGTCTCCGACGACGAGATCCGCGCCGAGCTCCGCCAGCAGGGCGAGGAGGATGAGCTGATCGACGAGTTCTTCGAGCGGGGGGGTGCCGAGCGCGTGCGCCCGGAGCTCAGGATGAAGAAGGCGCTCGACCGTCTCGTGGGCGAGGTGAAGCCGATCTCACCCGAGCAGGCCGAGGCGCGAGAGAAGATCTGGACCCCCGACAAGGAAAACGACAAGCAATCGAAGAAGCTTTGGACACCTAGCAGTCAGGAGAAGTGAGATGAGCCCGAATATCCCGATGGTGGTTGAGCAGACCTCGCGCGGCGAGCGCGCGTTCGACATCTACTCGCGCCTGCTCGCCGAGCGCATCGTCTTCCTCGGGACGCCGGTGGACGACTGGGTCGCGAACCTGATCATCGCCCAGCTCCTCCACCTCGAGTCGGACGACCCCGACAAGGACATCTACCTCTACATCAACTCGCCGGGTGGAAATGTCTACTCGGGCCTCGCGATCTACGACACGATGCAGTTCATCAAGCCGGACGTGCAGACGATCTGCGTCGGCATCGCGATGAGCATGGGTTCGCTCCTCCTGGCCGCCGGTGCGAAAGGAAAGCGGATGGCGCTGCCGAATTCGCGAATCCTGATCCACCAGGTGTCAGGCGGCTTCCAGGGCCAGGGCACCGACATCGAGATCCAGGCCCGCGAGGTGATTGGCCTCAAGCGGCGGCTGGAGGAGATCTATTCGCAGCACACGAGCAAGGCGATCGAGGATGTATCCCGCGACATGGAGCGAGATTTCTTCCTGAGCCCCGAGGAAGCCAAGGAGTACGGAATCATCGACACGGTCATCACCCATCGTGAGATCTCCCGGCAGGAGGCCGCGGCCTAGCCATTTAGGCCGTGGGAGAGTAAAAGGAGACAAGTGGCTCGGACGTCCGAAGGCAACGAGCAGCTCCTCTGCAGCTTCTGCGGGAAGTCGCAGCGCCAGGTCAAGAAGTTGATTGCCGGACCCGGCGTCTACATCTGCGACGAGTGCATCGATCTCTGCAACGAGATCATCGACGAGGAGCTCACCGCTCCCTCGACGCTCGACCTCGACAACCTGCCGCGCCCGATGGAGATCTACTCCCTGCTGAACGACTACGTCGTCTCGCAGGAGGAGGCCAAGCGCACGCTGTCCGTGGCGGTCTACAACCACTACAAGCGCGTGCAGATGGGGACGGACGACGGCGAGGTCGAGCTGCAGAAGTCGAACATCATGTTGCTCGGCCCGACCGGCTGCGGCAAGACGCATCTCGCGCAGACGCTCGCGCGGATCCTCAACGTGCCGTTCGCGATCGCCGACGCCACGGCGCTCACCGAGGCCGGCTACGTCGGCGAGGACGTCGAGAACATCCTCCTGAAGCTGATCCAGGCCGCCGACTTCGACATCAAGAAGGCGGAGACGGGGATCATCTACATCGACGAGGTCGACAAGATCGCGCGCAAGGCGGACAACCCGTCGATCACGCGCGACGTGTCGGGCGAAGGCGTCCAGCAGGCGCTGCTGAAGATCCTCGAGGGGACGGTCGCCTCAGTGCCGCCGCAGGGCGGCCGCAAGCATCCGCACCAGGAGTTCCTCTCGATCGACACGACGAACGTCCTCTTCATCTGCGGTGGCGCGTTCGCCGGCCTCGACAAGATCGTCGGCAAGCGCATCGGCAAGAACGCTGTCGGCTTCGGTCGCGAGATCTCGTCGAAACGGGACGCCGAGTCGGCCGAGCTGCTCAGCGGCGTGATGCCGGAGGACCTCCTCAACTTTGGTCTGATCCCGGAGTTCATCGGCCGGCTGCCCGTCGTCTCGGCGGTACATCAGCTGAAACGCGAGGACCTCGTCCAGATCCTCACCGAGCCGAAGAATGCACTCGTCAAGCAGTACCAGCGCTTCTTCAACTACGACCACATCGATCTCGTCTTCACCGACGACGCGCTGTGGTCGATCGCCGATCGCGCGCTCGCGCGTGAGACCGGCGCTCGCGGCTTGCGCTCGATCATCGAGAACGCGCTGCTCGACGTGATGTTCGAGCTGCCGTCGCGCAAGGACGTCTCCAAGTGCGTCATCACGAAGGAGACCATTGAACGCGGACTGAAGCCAACCCTCGTAACGAGTGCCGGGGCGGATGATCTCCCCGACGAGTTGGCTGAAGAAAGCGCTTAAACGCCACTAGGGTTGGCGACTCAGGACACGCGGGCGCAGCCCGCATGTCCGTCTGCGTAGGCGGCCGCGAGCGCTCCAGACAGTTCGCGCGCTGCGAATTCGGCCCTCGCTAGGCTGGCCGCGTGGAAACGCGCTACGACCCCCACGGCGTCGAAGGGCGCTGGCAGGAGACCTGGGAGGCCGAAGGCCTGTACAAGGCCGGCGCGGGTGCGCGCAGCGACGAGAGCTTCGTCATCGCGGTCCCGCCGCCGAACGTGACCGGCGAGTTGCACATGGGCCACGCCCTGAACGGCTCGATCCAGGACTCGCTCATCCGCTTCCACCGGATGCGCGGCTTCGACACGCTCTGGCAGCCCGGCTACGACCACGCCGGCATCTCGACGCAGAACGTGCTCGAGAAGCAACTCCTTGCGGAGGGGACTTCGCGCCAGGAGATCGGCCGCGAGGCATTCCTCGAGCGGACGTGGACTTGGCTCGAGCAGACCGGCCGCACGATCATGGGCCAGTTCCGCCGGCTCGGCTGCTCGCTCGACTACTCGCGCGAGCGCTTCACGATGGACGACGCGTACGTCGAGTCGGTGATGACGTGCTTCGTCCGGCTCTGGGACGCGGGCTGGATCTACCGCGCGAACCGCATCGTCAACTGGTGCCCGTATCACCAGACGGCGATATCCGACCTCGAGGTCGAGCACGTCGAGATGGACGACGCGCTCACCTACGCGTGCTACCCCTTCGTCGACGGCTCGGGCGGCATCACGGTTGCGACGGTACGCCCGGCGACGATCCTCGCCGATGTCGCCGTCGCTGTGAACCCGAACGACGCGCGCTACAAAGACGCGATCGGCAAGGAAGTGGTCGTGCCGGTCGTCGGCCGCCGCGTGCCGGTGATCGCCGACGAGCGCGTCGAGATCGACTTCGGCTCCGGCGCGCTGAAGATCACGCCCGGCCACGACCCGACCGACTTCGAGATCGGCCGTGACCACGGTCTGCCGACGCTGACCGTGATCGGCCTCGACGGAAACATGACGGCCGACGGCTTCGAAGGGCTGACGCAGAAGGAAGCCGACGACCGCGTCGTCGCCTGGCTCAAGGAGCACGACCAGCTCGAGAAGCGCGAGAGCTACCGGCATTCCGTCGGGACGTGCGAGCGCTGCCACTCGCGGATCGAGCCGCTCGTGTCGCTGCAGTGGTGGTGCCGGATGGACGAGCTCGCGCGGCCGGCGATCGAGCGCTTGAAGGAGCGCGACGTGCGCTACCACCCCGAGAGCCAGCACCGCTTCGCGATCGAGTCGCTCGAGAACGCGCCGGACTGGAACGTGTCGCGGCAGATCTGGTGGGGACACCAGCTCCCCGTCTGGACGTGCCCCGACGGCCACCAGACCTGCGCCTGGCCGCCGCCGTCCGCGTGCGCGGAGTGCGGCTCAGGCGAGCTCGAGCGCGAGCCGGACGTCCTCGACACGTGGTTCTCGTCGGCGCTCTGGCCGTTCGCGACGCTCGGCTGGCCGAACGAGACGCCTGAGCTCGAGCGCTACTACCCAGGGGACGTCAACGTGACCGCGCGCGAGATCATCCGCCTCTGGGAGAACCGGATGATCTTCTCCGGCCTCTTCCTGATGGGCGACATTCCGTTCACCGACGTGATCATCACCTCGACGGTGATGGCCGCCGACGGACGGCGGATGTCGAAGTCGCTCGGCACCGGCATCGATCCACTCGAAGCGGTCGACAAGCACGGCGCCGATGCGACGCGCTACGGCTTGCTGAAGATGTCGTCCGGACAAGACCCACGGTTCGCGTGGGACAAGATCGACGAGGGCGCGAAGCTCGCGAACAAGCTCTGGAACGTCGCGCGCCTCATCCTCACCAACTCCGAGGGACAGACGCCGGTGATGTCCCCTCAGGAGCTCGAGGAGACGTGGATCGTCGGCCGCATCGACGAGGTGCGTCAGCAGATCGAGCGCGACCTGCCGGCGTTCGAGTTCGCGGCCGTGGCCGACGCGCTCTACCACCTCACGTTCGACGACTTTTGCGACTGGTACGCCGAGGCGATCAAGCCGCGCTTGTACGACGGAGACGAGCGCGCGACCGGCACCGCTCTCGCCGCGCTCGAGCGCCTGCTCGCGCTGCTGCACCCGATGATGCCGCACGTGACCGAGGAGATCTGGTCGCAGTTCCACGACAGTCGTCTGATTGTCTCGCCGTGGCCCGATCCGCTTCCCGGCGCGGGCGACTTGACCCGCGTGCAGGAAGCGGCCGTGACGTTCCGGCGAAGCGGAGTCCTCGTGGAGCTCGAGGGCGACGAGAAGCGGATCTTCGACGCCGTCGTCAAGCCCGAGCGCGCGAAGGCGAACGGCGACGCCGACGCTGAGCGCGAGCGTCTGCGCAGGGAGATCGCACGGGCCGAGGGGATGCTCGCGAACGACAAGTTCACGGCGAACGCGAAGCCAGAGGTCGTCGAGGCCGAGCGCGAGAAGCTCGAGCGCTACCGTCGCGAGCTTGACGCAATCAGCTAGCTGGGTTGAAACGCTCAGCCCGTGGCCGAAGGAGTTCGGCCTCGGGCGGATGCAGCGGCTCCTCGCGGACCTCGGCGATCCGCAGCGCGCGTTTCCGGCGATCCACGTCGTCGGCACGAACGGCAAGACCTCGACGACGCTGTTCACCGCCGCATTGCTCCGCGACGCCGGCCTGCGCGTCGGCGCGTACGTTTCGCCGCACGTCCGCGGCTGGTCGGAGCGGATCCAGGTCGACGGCGCCGACGCGCCGTTCGAAACGGCCGTGTCCAGAGTCAGACCCCATGCCGAGGGCGCGACGCAGTTCGAGGTGCTGACCGCCGCGGCCTTCGCCGAGTTCGCCGCCGAGAAAGTCGACGTCGCCGTCGTCGAGGCTGGGCTCGGCGGCCGCCACGACGCGACGAACGTGCTCGCTGCGCACGTCGTCGTGCTGACGAACGTCTCGCTCGATCACACCGAGGTGCTCGGGGACACGCGGGAGGAGATCGCCGGCGAGAAGCTCGCGGTCGTCACTCCGGGTGCGGTGGCGATCCTCGGCGAGCCCGAATGGGAGTCGGTGGCGCGCGCGAACGGCGCCGCCCGCGTCGACCTGCCGGGCAGCTCCAACCTTGCGCTGGCCGTCGCCGCGGCCGAAGCGCAGCTCGGCATGCCGGTCGACCCGCACGCGGCCGACGCCGTAGTCGTTCCGGGCCGGCTCGAGCACCGGTCGGAACGCGAGTTGTGGGACGGCGCGCACAACCTCGCCGGGATCGGTTATCTGCTGGCGCGGCTCCCCGGCCGTCGTTTTACGATCGTCGCCTCGATCCTCGGAGACAAGGAGGCCGACGAGATGCTCCGAGCGCTCGCCGTCGTAGGCGACACGCTGGTCGCGACGCACTCGGGGAACCCGCGAGCGCTCTCGGCCGACGAGCTGGCCGTACGCGCCCGCCCGCATTTCGGCCGCGTTGAAGCCGTTTCCGAGCCTGGCGACGCCCTCGCCCGGGCCCGCGAGCTCGCAGCGGGCGGTGACGTCCTCGTTACGGGATCGCTCTATCTCCTTGCGGAGCTGTACAACCGTGAGCATGCTTCGCGTACGTGAGCGGCTCGGGATCTTCCTCTTTGCGGGGATTCTGCTCGTCCTGTGGATCGGGCTTTCATTTCTCGTGGGTTGGGTATTAGGGCGAGTGCTGTTGTGACGGGATCGTTCTTCGGGAGCGTGCACGGGTTCTTCCATTCCGCGACGTGGGATGTGATTCGCACGCTCGTGATCCTGTTCGTGGTCGTCTTCTGGCTGGCGACGGTCTACTGGGTCTACAAGGACGCCCGGCGCCGGTTCGCCGAGCGCCGGCTCGTCTGGATCTCGACCGCGATCGGCGCGATTCCGCCGTACCTCGGCCCGCTCGTCTACATGCTCTTCCGCCCGCCGGAGTACCTCGAGGACATCCGCGAGCGCGAGCTCGAGATCAAGGCGATCGAACGGCGGCTCGACGAGCGCGACGAGACCTGCGGCGTCTGCGGGTCGTCCGTCGGCCCCGAGTTCCTCGTCTGCCCGGTCTGCACCACGCGGTTGAGACAGGCCTGCGGAAGCTGCAACCGCCCGCTCGAGCCGACCTGGCAGGTCTGCCCGTACTGCGAGACGGCGGTCGGGTCCGAGCCGGTGCTGCTCGATCCGACGCGTGAGCCGCGTACGCGTCGCACCAGCACTTCCTCGTCGGCCGGGTAGGGCCGCCCGGGCCGCTAGTCTCCGGCCGCATGGCCGTCGAGCGCACTCTGATTCTCGCGAAGCCGGACGCCGTCGCCCGCAATCTCGCGGGTGAGATCGTCGCGCGCTTCGAACGGCGCGGGCTCGAGCTGCGCGCCGCGCGGCTCGTGACGGCGTCGCGTGAGCTCGGCGAGACGCACTATGCGGAGCACAAGGAGAAGCCGTTCTTCGGCGAGCTCGTGGCGTTCATCACGTCGGGCCCGACGCTCGCGTTCGTCCTCGAAGGCGAGGGCGCGATCGCCACGGCGCGCAAGACGATCGGCGCGACGAACCCCGCAGAGGCCGACCCCGGCTCGGTGCGCGGCGAATATGCGCTCGCGATGCCGAACAACCTCGTGCACGGCTCCGACTCGCCGGAATCGGCCGAACGTGAGATCGGGCTCTGGTTCCCCGATGGCCTCGTGGACTGACGACGCGGCGCGGAACCGCGACGTCTGGACGAAGACCAACTCCGAATACACGAACCAGAAGGCGGTCGCCAACTGGGCCAAGGAGATGGAGTGGGGGATGTGGGACATCCCCGAGGCCGAGGTCGGCGTGATCGGCGACGTCTCAGGCATCGACGTCGTCGAGCTCGGCTGCGGCACCGCGTACTGGTCGGCCTGGCTCGCGCGCGCCGGTGCGCGGCCGGTCGGCGTCGACATCACGCCGGCGCAGCTCGAAACGGCGCGGGCTTGTATGCGGGAAACGGGGATCGAGTTCCCGCTCATGGAGGCCGACGCCGGTGCGACAGGCCTGCCGGATGGATCAGCCGATCTCGTGCTCTCCGAGTACGGCGCGTCGATCTGGGTCGACCCATATCGGTGGATACCCGAAGCCGCGCGACTGCTGCGGCCCGGGGGTCGGCTCGTCTTCCTGTGCAACTCGACGCTCGTCATTCTCTGCTCGAGCGACGATCCGGACGGAAAGGTGATGGAGACGCTGCAGCGGCCTCAGCAAGAGATGCGCCGGATCGAGTGGGACGGGGTCGAGTTCCACCTCGCTCACGGCGAGCGCATCGATCTGCTTCGTGCGAACGGCTTCGAGCTCGAGCGCCTGCTCGAACTGTATGCGGCCGCTGACACGATCGATCACCCGTACTACGACTTCGTCTCCGCGGAGTGGGCGCGCAAGTGGCCGGCGGAGGAGCTTTGGGTCGCCCGGAAGACGCGCTAGTCCTCGCGTCGACGTCGCCGCAGCGACGCGCGATCCTCGAGCAGCTGCGCATCCCGTTCGACGTCGTCGCACCCGCCTACGAAGAAACGCCCGGCGGCGATCCGGTCGACCATGCAGCCGGCAAGGCGCGCTCCGTCGACGGCGGCGAGCGCCCCGTGCTCGGCGTCGACACCGTCGTCGCATGCGAGGAGGAGGTGATCGGCAAGCCGCGCGACGCGGCCGACGCCGAGCGCATGCTCGAGTTGCTTTCGGGCAAGACGCACGAGGTCGTCTCGGGGCTCTGCCTGCGGACGCCGGCATGGGAGGAGCTTCACCGCGAGGTGACGCGCGTCACCTTCCGCACGTTGACGCCGCGCGACCTCGGGCATTACCTCGGAAGCGGAGAATGGGAGGGACGTGCGGGGGCCTATGCGATCCAGGGCCTCGGCGGCAGCCTCGTCGAGCGGATCGAAGGCGACTACCTGAACGTCGTCGGCCTGCCTGGTGCGCTGCTCGTCCGGCTACTCGCGTCGCGGTTCCCCGGCACCTACGGCTTCGGCTGAACTAACAACTTGTTACTCGCTTAAAGCGCGAGCAGCGCGACACCGCCGAAGACGAGCAGCGAGCCCGCGATGCGCAACGGTGCGACACGCTCTGCGAGCACGCGTCCTGCGAGCAGCGTTGCGAACACGATCGATGACGAACGCACGGCGAGCACCGGCGCCGCGGCACCGCGGCGCAGCGCGAGCAGTCCGAGCAGGAAGGAGCCGAGGTTCGCACCTGCAGCCGCGACGACGCCGATGCCGAACTCGCGGCGCATGGCCGTCCAGCCGACGAGCGGTGGATAGCAGAGGCATGGCGCAGCGAGCACGAGCACGAAGTACGTGAGCGCGCCCGCACGGTGGATGCCGACGCGGTCGACGAGCGTGTACGCGGCGATCGACGAGGCGATCGCGGTGACGAGCAGCAGCGCGCGCGTGTCACGCGAGCCGCCCGGCCCGCGCACGAGCACGACGCCGACCGCCACGAGCAGCACGCCGCAGATCTCCGCCGCCGTCGCACCGTGGCCGAGGAACACGACCGCGACCGCGAGCGTCAGCACGGGAGCGATCCCGCGCGTCAGCGGATAGACGAACGACACCTCGCCCGAGCGATAGGCGTAGGCGAGCGCGACGACGTAGACCGCCTCGCACGCTGTCGATGCGAGCGCGTACGGCCAGACCGACGTCTGCGCGTGCCACCACACCGCGGCGAACGGCGCCGCCACCGCAACCGAGAGCAGGAAGGTGGCTGCTGTCGCCGCCTGCACGTCGCGCGCCCGCCCGAGCAGCAGGTTCCACGCCGCGTGGAGCACGGCGGAGCCGAGTGCGAGAGTCAATGCCGCTAGGCTGAGCACCGTGGGGATCTTCAACTACCTGACGGGGTTCGGTGGCCGCGACATGGCTGTCGACCTCGGCACGGCCAACACGCTCGTCTACGTGCGCGGAAGGGGCATCGTCCTCTCCGAGCCGTCCGTCGTCGCGATCGACCAGGCGACGGGTGACGTCCACGCCGTCGGGCTCGAGGCGAAGCGGATGCTCGGACGCACGCCGGGCTCGATCAGCGCGATCAGGCCGCTGAAGGACGGCGTCATCGCGGACTTCGACGTGACCGAGCAGATGCTCCGGCACTTCATCCAGAAGGTGCACCAGCATCGCTTCGCGCATCCGCGCGTCGTCGTCTGCGTTCCGTCCGGCGTCACCGGCGTCGAGAAGCGCGCGGTCGAAGAGGCGACACTCTCCGCCGGTGCGCGACAGGCGTATCTGATCGAAGAGCCGATGGCGGCGGCGATCGGCGCGGGACTTCCCGTTGCGGAACCGACCGGCAACATGATCGTCGACATCGGCGGCGGCACGACCGAAGTTGCCGTCATCTCGCTCGGAGGCATTGTCGTGTCGCAGTCGCTACGCGTCGGCGGCGACGAGATGGACGAGGCGATCATCAACCACATCAAGCGCGAGTACAAACTGTTGATCGGTCAGCAGACCGCCGAGGAGATCAAGCTCGAGGTCGGCTCCGCGTTCGCGCTCAAGGAAGAGGTGCAGGCGGAGGTGCGCGGGCGCGACATGCTCACGGGCCTGCCGAAGACCGTGATCCTCTCGAGCGAGGAGGTTCGACACGCCCTCGACGAGCCGGTCGCGCAGATCATCGACGCGATCAAGTCGACGCTCGACAAGACGCCGCCCGAGCTAGCCGCCGACATCATGGATCGCGGGATCGTCCTCGCCGGCGGCGGCGCGCTCCTCCAGGGCCTCGATCAGCGGCTTCGTCAGGAAACGCACATGCCGACGCACCTTGCAGAATCTCCGCTTACCTGCGTCGCGGTCGGCTCAGGACGGAGCCTCGAGGAGTTCGAGGCGATGAGAAACAGCGCGAGGGCGCGCGCACGGTCGCGCCGCAACGGCGGCAGCCGTAACAGCCGTAACAGATACTCCTAGAACCTCCCGCTAGACTAGGGCGCGCTCGTGCCTCGCAACCGGACCGCACGCGTCGCGGTTCTCGGCTCGCCCGTCCAGCGTTCCGCGACCTCTGGCTCGAACTCTTCCCGCTCGAGCGCCCTCAGGCGCCGGGTCGTCGTCGCGATCCTGATCGTAGCCTCGCTCGTGCTGCTCACGGTCAGCTTCCGCTCGACGGCGCTCAACGGCGCACAGAATGCCGGCGCCTCTGCGCTGCGTCCGTTCGAGATCGGGGCGACGCGCGTGGCGGCCCCGTTCCGCGATGCCGCGAGTTGGACGCGCGGCCTCTTCCGCGCGAAGGCGGAAAACCGCAAGCTTCACGACCAGATCGAGGCGCTCCGTACCGAGAACGCGAAGTTGCTCTCCGCGCAGGCCGCGAACAAGTACCTCGAGCGGCTGCTCAAGTACGAGCACTCGCCGACGTTTCCCGGCGACTACAAACCCGTCGCCGCTCAGGTGACGACGAGCCCGACTGTTTTCGATCAGTCGGTGACGATCTCGGCCGGAGCGAACGACGGCATCGCGCCACAGGACGTCGTCGTCACCGCCGACGGACTCGTCGGCACCGTGACGCGCGTCGCATCGTCCGAGTCGCTGGTGATGCTGATCTCTTCCGACGCGAGTGGCGTCAGCGCGCTCGACGCGCGCGACCAGGCCGCAGTCGGCGTGCTCCAGCACGGAAGCTCCGCAGACACGCTCGACCTGACGCTCGTCGGCAAGGACAAGCGCGTGGAGAAGGGCGACACGATCGTGACTGCGGGCTCGCCCGGCGGCAACGAGCTGCCGTCGATCTTCCCGGCGAACATCCCGATCGGCGTCGTGACGTTTGTCGGCCAGAACGAAACCGACATCTACAAGCAGATCCAGGTCCAGGCATTCGCGTCACTCTCGTCGCTGCAGTCGGTGGTCGTGCTCGTTCCGAAGCCGAAGCCGGTTACGCACACGAAGGCCACACACTGATGGACGGCCTCAAGGCCGTCGTCCTGCTCTTCGTCGCCGTGCTAGCGCAGGTATCGATCCTCGACGGCTACTCACCGCTCGGCGGCACCGCCGACGTGCTGCTCGTGGTGTTGCTCGCGATCGCGCTTCTGCGCGGTGCGGTGTTCGGTGCGCTCGCCGGCTTCGGCGCCGGCCTCCTCGTCGACGTGGCGAACCTCGGCTCGATGGGATTCACGTCGCTGCTCCTCACCGTTGCCGGCTTCTGGATCGGCCGCTACGGCGAGACGACCGCGCGCGACCGTTTCCATGCGCCGTACCTTTCCGTCTTCGTCGTCACCGTGCTCTACGCGATCGGGGCGCTCGCGCTGCGGTTCGTGCTCGGTGACCCGGTGCCCGGCCATGCCGTGCTCGACGGCTTGCCGGCGACCGTCCTCCTGAACCTGATCATCACGTGGCCGGTCTACGGGCTTGCGCGCCGGCTCTTCCCGCCCGTCGAGCTGTCGGACCGGGCCTACGAGGTGCGGCTCCTTGGCTAGGCGTGAGCGGCGGAGCCGGAGCTTCCTGCCCGGGGACCCTCGCGTCGCCGAGCCGTACCGCCTGACGCCGCAGCTGGCGCTCCGCGTCGCCGTTCTGGCGGCGCTCGCGCTCGCCGTCTTCGCCGTGCTCTTCCTGCGGCTCTGGGCGCTTCAGGTGCTTTCAGGCGCCAACTACCTCAAGCAGGCGAATCAGAACCGCGTCCGTACGCTCCCGATCGAGGCTCAGCGCGGACTGATCCTCGACCGGAACGGCCGCGTGCTCGTCCGCAACACGGTCGGCTGGAGCATCGAGCTCTGGCCCGCCGACCTGCCGAAGGGAACGTCGGAGCGGCAGAGCGAGCTCACCGAGCTCGGCACGGTCACCGGCCTCACGGCCAGGCAGATCCAGAAGAAGATCACCGAGTTCGGCAGCGACCCGCTGACCCCGATCGTGCTCCGCCGAGGCATCCACGAGGACCAGATCAGCTACTTCGACGAGCACCAGCTCGACTTCCCGGGCGTGCGTCTCGCGCAGACCTACCAGCGCCAGTACCCGCACGAGTCGCTGGCGGCGCAACTCCTCGGCTACGTCGGCGACATCACGCCGGCCGAGCTGAAGGAGCAGAAGAACAAGGGAGTCGAGCCGAGTGACGCGATCGGCCAGGCCGGGATCGAGTCGAGCTACGACGCGTACCTGCGCGGCACCGACGGATCGTCGCAGGTGACTGTCGACTCGCTCGGTCAGCCGACGAGCCAGATCACGCCTGTCGTGACGTCGACGCCGGGCAACGATCTCCGCCTGACGATCGATCTCCAGGTGCAGCGCGCGGCTGAGAAGGCGCTCAAGTACGGCATCGACGTCGCCCGCGCGAGCAACGAGCCGTATGCCGACGGCGGCGCCATCGTCGCGATGGACCCGCGCGACGGATCGGTGCTCGCGATGGCGTCGTACCCGACCTACCAGCCGTCGATCTTCGTCAGCCGCGACCCCTCCAAGCTCGCGCCGCTCGACAACGCGGCCGACGAGGAGCGCGCCAACTATCCGGGCTTCAACCGCGCGGTCGACGTCGGCTATCCGCCGGGCTCGACGTGGAAGCCGGTGACAGCGCTTGCGGCGATGGAGGAGCACATCATCTCGCCGACGACGCAACTGCTCTGCTCGCCTTCGTATACGGTCGCGGGTCAGACGTTCACGAACTGGGACCCGAACGTCGACAGCTATATCGATCTCCCGACGGCACTCGCAGAGTCGTGCGACACCTACTTCTACCGCGTCGGCAACGACTTCTACGCGCTGCCGACGTCGACGCGCGGTCACCCGTTGCAGGAGTGGGCGTCGCGGTTCGGCTTCGGCGAGTACACCGGCGTCGACATCCCGCAGGCCTCCTCCGCGCAGGGTCTCGTGCCCACGCCGGAATGGCGATGCGTCCATTACGGCGGGCCGCCGTGCAAGGGCTATGTCGACCGAATCTGGAAGCCGGGCTACTCGGTGCAGCTCGCGATCGGTCAGGGCGACCTGCTCGTTACGCCGCTGCAGATGGCGCGCTTCTACTCGGTGCTCGCCAACGGCGGCAAGCTCGTGACGCCGCACGTCGTCGGGGACGTCGAGCAGCAGACGAACAATCCCGCGTCGCCGACGATCCTGCAGCGGTTCGCCGCGCAGCCGCCGACGACCGTGATCGACGATCCCGCCGCGCTTCGCGCAGTGCAGGAGGGCCTCTGGGAGGGCACGCATTCGCCGATCGGCACGTCGTCGGGCGTGTTCGGCAACTTCCCGGTCTCGATCGCCGGCAAGACCGGAACCGCCCAGAAGCTGATCCAGCTTCCGGGCTATCCGAATCCGCTCGAGCTGAACCAGTCCTGGTGGTGCGGCTACGGGCCCACGGATTCGGTTGCGACGATCGCCGTCTGCGCCGTCATCGAGAACGGCGGTCACGGCGGCACGGCGGCGGCACCCGCGGCGCTGAAAGTGTTCGAGTCGTACTTCCACAAGCATCCCCCGACAACCACATCCCACATCAGTGACTGAGATCGTCCGGATCGAAGTCGCCGAAAGCCGTCGCGGCCTGCGCGGCCGTCGCGCCGAGGACCGCCTCGGCGTGTTCGAGCTCGTTCGCCGACTCGACCTGCTGCTGCTCGTCTCGGTGCTCGCGGCGGTCGGTTACGGCCTCGTCGTCATCGGCGGCATCACGAAGTTGAGCGAGGGCGGGAGCGCGGCGCCGAGGCAGGCGATCTACGCCGTCGTCGGCATCGTGGTCATGTGCGCGGCGATCTTCGTCGACCCTGCGATCTACCGTCGCTTCGCGGGAGTGCTGTACGCGGGACTCCTCGGCTTGATGCTGCTCGTGCTCGCGACCGGCGCGGTCACACGCGGCTCGAAGCGCTGGATCACGGCCGGCGGCTTCACCTTCCAGCCGTCCGAGTTCGGGAAAGTCGTGCTTGCGCTTTGCCTTGCGGCATTCGTCGCCGACCGAGTCAAACGCGTGAACGACGTCTATCTCGCGCTGCGCACGATCGCGCTCGCCGCCGGACCGATCCTCCTCGTCTTCCTGCAGCCGGACTTCGGCACCGCACTCGTCTACGGCGCGATCCTCGCCGCCGTCCTCTTTGTCTCCGGGATCCGCTGGCCGCAGCTCGCCGCGATCGGCGGAGTCGCGCTTCTGCTCGCGACCGCCGTGCTCTGGCTCCTGCCGGCGGCCGGGATCAACGTGCTGAAGCCTTACCAGGCGGCGCGTCTCACCGGCTTCACGCACCCGGGCTCCGACCCGAGCTCTGCGACCTATCAGATCACGCAGTCGATCACGACCGTCGGCGCGGGCGGTGTCCGCGGCCGCGGCATCGTCGGTGCAACGCAGACCTCGCTCGGCTATCTGCCGGCCGACTCGACCGACTTCGCGTTCGCATCGCTTTCCGAGCAGCGCGGGTTCTTCGGCGCGTCGATCCTGCTGCTGCTCTATCTGCTGATCGTGTGGCGGGGGCTGCGCATCGTCGCGAGCGCCCGAGATCTCTTCGGCGCGATCGTCGCAGCCGCGATCGCGTTCGGGTTCCTGTTCGAGGTGTACGTCAACGTCGGCATGACGATCGGGATCGCGCCGATCACGGGCATCACGCTGCCGTTCGTCTCCGTCGGCGGCTCGTCGATGATCAGCAACCTCGCCGCGATGGGGATCCTGCAGGCGATCCACGCCCGCGGCCGACGCCGCCGGTAGCTGCGCGAATGCTCCGGCAGGCGATCGGGCTCGTTCTCGCGCTGCGCAAGGGTCGTGCCACCCCGCCCGACCCGAAGCCGGTTGCGGTCGGCGGTGCGCGCGAGCTCGTCGCGCTGCTCGTACGGGAGTTGCGCGCGGGCGGCGACGCATCGCACGTGCGCGAAGGCTCGGCGCGTGGTGCATCGGTGCTCGTCTGGATCGGCAAGGCCGACGAGGACGCGCTGCGCGCCGCGACGCGTGCCGGCGTTCCGATCGTCGGCGTCACCGACGGCGAGAGCCTTCCGTACGTGCTCGACACGAATCTCGTGGTGGTGCGTCCGGGCGAGGGAATGCCGGTCGAGGGGATCGCGCGCGCGATCGCGTCCGTGCTCCCGGAGGGCTGGGCGACGCTCTCGAAGCGGCTGCCCGAGCTTCGCGAGGCGCTCGTCGGCGAGGCGATCGGCCGGCAGGCAAAGGCGAACGCGATTGCTGCGGCCGGCGCCGACCGCGCAGCGGCGGTACCGGCGCTCACGTTGAGCCAGCTCCGGCTCGCAGACGAGATCCGCTCGGCCTACGGCGCACGCGCGCTTCCGGTTCCCGGTGGCCCGTCGCTCGTCCCTCTGCTCGGCCTGCTCACCCGCCGGCTCGCCGCACGGCTGCCCGCGCGCCGCCTCGTTCGGGGCGTGATCGCCTATGCCGCGACGAGGGCCGTCGGCGAAGCGGCCCGGCGGTCCGTCCGGCCGGGGTCCTAGTCTCTGGGGCGCCGATGGCCCCGACCGGCAACCGAGAAGCATTCGAGCTGCTGCTGATCGAAGAAGCGGACGCGTGGTTCGAGTACGCCGACGCGACGAAGGACCAGCTCGCGACGCGATACGCCGAGATCGAGCCATGGGCTTGGGCGCGGCTGCAGAACCGGCTACGGGCGATCCGCGCACGCCGCGCACGGCTCACCGTCGCGGAAGCGGCCTGAATTCGCGTACGACGGCATCGCTTGCCGATGCCGTCCATAAGGCAGGACGGGCTTTGCCCGTCCTGCCGAATTCACCGCGCGAGGTGATGAGCGACCCGTGTCGAAGTGCCTTCTAAGCGCGGAAAAACGCTCCTGATACTCTGAAGGCAGGCTATGCCGATGTTTTCCCTGTTCATCCACGATGCGCGCCCCGCCGAAGCCGGGCTGCGCTCGCTCACCATCAAGGAGATTCCGTTTGCCACTGAACTGGTTCCGCCGCAAGGACGCGGCGGAGGAGCTGGCGCCTGCGCAACCCGAGGCTGCCGCTCCCGTCGAAGCACCTGAAGTTCCCGCCGTCGCCGAGCCTGCTGAAGGCCCGGAAGCCGACGGACAATCCGCTGCAGGCCCGAGAAAGCGCCGACGCGGCAACCGGGGCGGTCGCGGCCGCAAGAAGACGTCGTCGACGTCTGCTGCCCAGAAGGCCGAGTCCGCCGAGAAGGCGGAGAAGGCCGAGAAACCGGAGAAGTCCGAGAAGCCGCAGCGCAAGCCGCGCGAGCGCACGCGTCCGCAGACCCGCACGCGCACCGCGCCGCGCCGCGCCCCGCTTCCGAAGGCGAAGCGCGAGCTCCTCATCTCGGTCGACCCGGGCGAGAAGCGCGTCGCCGTTCTCGAGGACGACCGCGTCGCGGAGGTCTACCTCGAGCGGCCCGAGCAGCGCTCGATCGCAGGCAACGTCTACCTCGGTACGGTCGACAACGTCTTGCCGGGGATGGAGGCCGCGTTCGTCGAGATCGGCCTCGAGAAGAACGGCTTCCTCTACGTCGACGAGATCGTCGGGCCCGAGCTCGAGGGCAGGCGCGGCGCGCGCAAGATCCAGGACCTGATCCAGCGCGGCCAGACAGTCCTCGTCCAGGCCGTCAAGGATCCGATGAAGACGAAGGGCGCGCGGCTCACGACCGAGATCTCGCTGCCCGGTCGCTTCGTCGTCTTCGTCCCGCACGGCGACGGCCTCGGCGTCTCGCGACGGCTCGAGGACGACGAGCGCAACCGGCTGAAGGCGATCCTCAAGGAGATCGCGCCGAAGCACGGTGGCATCATCGTGCGCACCGCCGCCGAAGGCGCGTCGGCCGACGACATCGGCCGCGATCTCGAGTTTCTCCAGCGGCTCTGGAAGACGATCGAGGCGCAGGCGAAGACAGCGACGGCGCCGAGCCTGATCTACCAGGAGGCCGAGCTGCCGCTGCGCGTCACCCGCGACCTCTTCACCGAGAGCTTCGAGAAGCTCTACGTCGACCACGACCGCACGCACAAGCGCATCGTCGGCTACTTGAAGAAGACCTCGCCGCACATGGTCGATCGCGTCGTGCGCTACAAGGAGAAGGATCCCCTGCTCGAGGCCTTCGGCGCCGAACAGGAGATCAAGTCGACGCTCAACCGCCGCGTCGACCTTCCGTCCGGCGGCTATCTGATCTTCGACTACGCCGAGGCGTTCACCGTCATCGACGTCAACACGGGCCGCTTCGTCGGCTCGCGCGCAAAGAAGGGCGGCCCCGGCCGGCTCGAGGACACGATCACGAAGAACAACCTCGAAGCGGTGAAGGAGGTCGTCCGCCAGCTGCGGCTGCGCGACGTCGGCGGGATCATCGTCATCGACTTCATCGACATGGCGAACCCGCGGAACCGCGCGCAGGTCGAGGAAGCGCTTCGCACCGAGCTCGAGCGCGACCGCACGAAGACCTACGTCGTCGAGATCTCGCCGCTCGGCCTCGTCGAGATGACGCGCCAGAACGTCACCGATGGTCCGCGCGAGGTGATGACGCGCAAATGTCCGACCTGTAACGGCGACGGGATCATCGTGTCGGAAGGAACGACGGCGGTCGAGATCGAGCGCCAGCTCCGCGGGCTCGTCACGCCGGGCTCGCGCGCGAAGGCGTTCAGGGTCGAGTTGAGCGCGCGCGTCGCAGCGATCGTCGCCGGACCCGGCGGCTCGCGTCTTCGCGAGCTCGAAGAGCTGACGAAGCGCAACTTCTTCCTCGTCGGGCTCGCCGACGTTCACCTCGACCACTTCCGCGTGCTCGATCGCGGCGACGCCGAGCGGCTCGCGCCGGAGGCGCCGGTTGCAGTCGGCGAGGAGCTCGAGCTTAAGCTCGTCGAGGTCGGTCTCTACGACCCGCAGGCAGGCGTCGGCAAGGTGAAGGAGTTCAACGTGGTCGTCGCGGACGCGGCGAAGCTCGTCGGCAAGAAGATCAAGGTTCGGATCGGGGCGGTCACCGAGAACGCCGCCTACGCCGAGCAGATCGATCTTGCGGTCGAGGAGGGCCCGATCACTGCCGAGGCCGAGGCCGAGCGTCCGACCCGCGCGCCCCGCAAGGTTGCGGCGCCGAAGAAGGCCGAGAAACCGGAGCCGGTCCCGGCCGACACCGAGGCGTCAGACGTTCAAGAAGAGGACACCGAGGCCGCAGCGCCCGGCGCTCCCGCGAAGAAGAAGACCCGGCGCGGCACGCGCGGTGGGCGCAACCGTAAGAAGAAGACTGCAGTCGTTGCACCTCCTGCGACCACCGTCGGCGTCGAGAGCGAGAACGGCTCCGAGCCGGCCGACGAGGAGGCTACGGCCGCGCCTGTGATCCACGTCCCCGAACGCGACCTCGGCGCCGAGCCGTCCGCGAACGGCGACGAGCCCGCGGCGGCGCCGGTCCGCAAGAAGACTCGGCGGGGCAGCCGCGGCGGGCGCAATCGCAAGAAGAAGACCGCGGTGGTGGCGGCGGGAGGGGTCGCGACGGTCGAGGCGCCCGAGGTGCCTGAGCCGGAGCCCCAGCCGGGCCCGGAGCCGGAGCCGGAGCCGCAGTCCGAGCCGGAGCCGCAGCCCGAAGCGGAGTCGCAGCCGGACGCCGACTGGAAGTACACGCCGATGAGCGAATGGGGCGACGACTAGCTAGAATTCACCCGCTCGCGGGCCTACGCCCGCGTTTTCCACGCTTATGGCAGACACCTACGCAATCATCCGGCTCGGCAACAAGCAGCAC
>DASYAO010000167.1:0-25499 GCA_036501285.1 Gaiellaceae bacterium | reverse complement strand
CGCGCCCGCCTTCGACGACGCGCGCGCACTTGCCGAGACGGTTCAGGCGGTCGTGCGCGCACGCACGCGCCTCTCGTGCTCGCTCGGCGTCGCGAGCTCGAAGGTCGTCGCGAAGATCGCGTCCGACCGGCGCAAGCCGGGCGGACTCACCGTCGTGCGACCGGGCAGCGAGGCGCGATTCCTGGCGCCGTTGCCGTTGCGAGTGCTACCCGGAATCGGGCCCCGCGCCGATGAGCGCCTCCGCGCCGCCGGGATCGAGACGATCGGCGACCTCGCCGCGCTCGAGGACGACGATCCGCTCGTCGGCGGCAAGGTCGGACGCGCCCTGCGCGACCGCGCCCGAGGCATCGACCCGCGCAGGCTCGAGCTCTCGACCGAGCGCATCTCCGTCTCCGTCGAGGAGACGTTCGCGAAGGACGTCGGCGACACCGAACGTCTGCACGACGAGGTGCGGCGGATGGCGGAGCGCCTCGCCGACCATCTGCGCGCGCGCGAGCAGACGGCGCGGACGGTCACGACGAAGCTCCGCTATCCCGACTTCTCGATCCGAACCCGCTCGACGTCGCTGCCCGTCGGCACCGACGACGCCGCTCGCATCGGCGAGCTCGCCTGCACGCTGCTCGATCGCGCGCTCCGTGACCGGCCCGGGCCGCTTCGCCTCGTCGGCGTCGGGCTCTCGGGTCTCGCCGAGCACGCGCAGCTGTCGCTTACGATCGCGTAGTGGAGGGCTATCCGTTCGCAGCGCAGATCCGCGTGCGCTTCGCCGACACCGACGCGCAAGGGGTCGCGCACAACTCGAACTACTTCATCTGGTTCGAGGTTGCGCGCGTCGAGTTCCTCGAGCGCTACGCGGGCGGCTACCAGAAGCTGCGCGACGAGGGAGTGGAGTCGCTCGTGCTCGAGTCGCACGCGCATTTTCGCCAGCCCGCGGTCTTCGACGACCGGCTGCAGATCCACACCCGTTGCCACTCCGCGCGCGGCGCGCGCTTCCGTTTCGATTACGTGGTCGCGCGGCGCGAGGAGGTGCTCGCCGACGGCTGGACGATGCACGGCACCGTCGACGCGAAGACGCTTCGGCCTACCCGGACGCCGGAGTGGTTGACGTCTGCGTTGGCTGCGGCGGAGTAGCCGCCTTCGCGGGCGTCTTCTTCTTCGGCCCGATGAGCTCGAGCACGGGCGCCGCGACGTAGTTCGAGTACCACGTGTTGTCGTAGAGGAGCTTTCCGTCCGGCGCGTAGACCTCGCGGCGCACCGACGTCGTCATCTGCGGCTCGCCCGGATCCTCGATCACCACTTCGCCCGGCTCGAGCGACTTGTCGAGCGTCTTCTTCACGCTCTGCTTCTTCACGACGGTGAGCGGCGCGGTCTGCGTGACGATGCGGCGGTGCTGCGGTGCACCGTAGATGTTGACGACCAGCGACGACGAGGTGACGAAGGTGCGGATCAGTAGCCAGTGCGGCGTGTCGTTGACGAACTTGAGATCCGTGTCGGGATAGTCGACGGTCGCGTCGCGGCCGAGCGGGTAGTGCGAGATGTAGAGCGCGTGATTCGTGCGCGCAGTGATCGGCAGGCCGGCTTCGAAGGCGGCGTTGAACGTGGTCGTCGAGACCTGGCAGACGCCGCCGCCGAGCGCCGTCTGCAGCTCGCCGTTGATGATCACCGGCGCCTCGACGAAGCCCTTCGCCGCAGTGCGTGCGCCGGTCGTCGCGTTGAACGAGAACGTCGCTCCGGGCGCAACCGTCGCCCCGTCGATCAGGTGGGCGACGAGCTCGACGTTGTGGATGCGGTTCGGGATGCCACCGAAGAACGTCTCGTAGCTGCCGACGACTCCCGTGATTCCCATCGCACGTGCCTGCGCCGTCGTGCGCGACGGCTGCACGCTCGTCTCGGCGATCGCTGCGTGGCGGTCGCCGCGGCGCTCGGCGGCCGCGAGCACCGAGGCGGCAGTGCGGGCGACATCGACCTCGAGACCGGGCTTCGAAGGCACGATCGTCACGTTTGCGTCGGCGACCGAGAAGGTCGCGTCACGCGCGGGCTTGCCGAGATCTCGGTCGAGTTTGGCGAAGTAGGCGTCTGCCGCCTTCCCGCCGAGCTGAACCTGACCCAGCCCCGACGGCAGCTGCAACATCCTCGCGAGCTCCTTGCGCGAGATCGCGAGGCTCGCCGAGCCGCGCCCGAGCAGCACGGGCGCCGAGAGGATGCGGTTCGCGACCACGCGGGCATGCCCAAGATCGGAGACGGTGATGCTCGGCGGGTCGTCGCGGACCGGCAGCTGGACAGGCGCGCGCGAGAAGCCGGCCAGCGATTGCACGATCAGCTGCACGGCTGCGACGCGGTCGAGCAGCGTTCCCGTTTGCCCGCGCACCGCGACGACGTCGAGCCCGTGACGCACGAGACGCGCCTCGACGTGCGGCTTGTCGATCTTCGCCGCGAGCTGATCGACCTCGTACGAGACGGCAGCTTTGTAGGAGGCGATCGGCGGCGCGAGCGCCACTTCGTGCAGCCGAAGCTCGAGTCGCCGGTAGCCGCGCAGCACGAGAAATCCGCCGCCACGTGACCGGGCATCGGCCACGGCCGCCTTCCAGTCCGGCTGCACGCCCAGCTCCTCGGGCCTGATCTTGAACTGCTGTGCGCCGGCGGTGAAGGTGAGCGGCACGCTCGCAAGCCGGTTCGAACGCGCCCGGAGCTTCGCGATCGCCTGCGACGGCGTCAGACCGCCGACGGGAACGCCGGCGATGCGAATGCCCGAGGCAAGCCGGTTCTCCCGGCCTGCGAAGACGACGCCGACGACGACCGCTGCGGCGACGAGCACGCACACGGCCGCTGCAAGCCGGAGGTGTCTCGTCTGGACCGCCGCATCCCGGCGCCGCCGCGCTGCGGCTGCCTCACGCGCGCTCAAGGTCGCCCAATGGTACCGGCGACGACGTGCGCTTAGGCTCGTCCCGCTCTTTGCGCGCGACCGCGGCCGCGCCGACGACGACGCACACGAATGCGACCACGCGCAGCACGCCGAGCGCTCCACCCGGCACCCGCTCGCGATAGACGAGCACGCCGGCCGCGATCGGCAGCGCGTTCGTGCAGAACGACGAGAGCCCCGCGGTCGCGAGCGCACGGCCGCGCTGGAACGAAAGCTGGATCAGCGTGAACGCGAGACCGTGGCAGAGCCAGAGCGGCGCGATGAAGAGCAGGTCGTAGCCGCCGTACCACGCGGACTTCGTGCCGACGTCGGCGGCCGCGTACATCAGGCCCGCGGCGAGGCCGAAGCCTGCGCCCGGCGCGAGCAGCGGTGCGACTGGGCCGATCGCGAGCCCGCAGGCGATCCACGACACGACGAACCAGGCCGCGACGGCGATCCACGACGCGTGCCTGCTGCTCGTCGCGCCGCCGGCGAGCGACGTCGCGAGGAGCACGAGCCCGACGACCGCGATCGCAACGCCCAACCACTCGCGGCGCGGCAACGGCTCGCCGAGCGCGCGCTGAGCGAACACGGCGAGGAGCGCGATCCCTCCCGCGGAGACAGCCTGCACGAGCGAGAGCGGAGCAAGATGGACGGCGACGATGTAGAAGCCCCAGCCCAGCACGCCGACCAGGAACGCGATCAGCCAGCGCCGTTGGCCGAAGAGCACCCCGAGCGACCACCACGGTTTGCGGATCGTCAGCGCCGGCAGCTGGGAGGTGATCGTGTGCTGTGCGACCCACGACCAGTTGAACATCGCAGCGCTTGCGAGCGCGAGCAGGAGGCCGATGGCAAGAGAGGCGTGAGGGAAGAGGCTCATGGGACTAGGCTCTGCGCGTGGACTTCGAGCTTAGCGACGAACAGCGGCTGATTCAGGAAACGGTTCGGGCTTTCGTCGACGAACGGATCCTTCCGGTTGCGGTCCAGAACGACATCGACCACCGCCTCGACCTCGAATTGATCGAGGGCATGGCAGAGCTCGGGATCCTCGGACTCGTGATTCCGGAGGAGTACGGCGGTGCGGGGCTCGACTTCATCGCCGAGGCGCTCGCCTGCGAGGAGATCGAGCGCGGCGAGGCCGCCTTCCGGACGCTGATCTCCGTTCATGTCGGCCTCAACTCGCTGGCGCTCCTGCGCTACGGGTCGGAGGAGCAGAAGCAGCGCTGGCTCGTGCCGCAGGCGAAGGGCGAGAAGCTCGCCTGCTTCGGGCTGACCGAGCCGGGGGCCGGCTCGGATGTGGCGTCGATGCGCTCGGCGGCGCGGCGCGAGGGCGACGTCTACGTGCTGAACGGGCAGAAGAACTGGATCTCGTATGCGTCGGTCGCCGACCACGCGCTCGTGTTCGCGAAGACCGACCCCGAGGCGTCGCACAAGGGGATCAGCGCGTTCATGCTCGAGAAGGGGATGAAGGGGTTCACCGCGCGCGACCAGGAGCACAAGCTCGGCGTATGGGCAGGCTCGACGGGCGAGCTCTTCTTCGACAACGTCGAGGTGCCTGCCGCGAACCTGATCGGCGAGGAGGGGCAGGGCTTCGAGGTCGCGATGTACGGCCTCGACCAGGGGCGGTTCACGGTCGCCGCCGGGGCATGCGGCGTCGTGCGCGCGTGTCTCGAGCGTTCGGTCGAGTACGCGCGCGAGCGGAAGACATTCGGCGAGGAGATCGGCCGCTACCAGTTCGTGCAGGACATGATCGCGAAGATGGTGCTCGGTTACGAGACGTCGAAGCTGCTCGTGATGCAAGCGGCCTGGATGAAGAACGAGGGCCGTCGATCGACCCGCGAGACGTCGCTCGCGAAGTGGCACGCGACCGAGTCGGCGTTCGAGGCCGCGCATCTCGCGATCCAGGTCTTCGGCTCGTACGGCTACGCGGCGGAGACCGGGATCGAGCGCTACTTCCGCAACGCGCGCGCGCCGATCATCTACGAGGGGACGACACAGATTCACAAGCTGATGCAGGCGGAGCACGCGCTCGGGTACCGCGCGCTGAACGGCCGCGACGGCGACGTCTCGCCGATCTGCTCATGGGCGCCGGCGCTCGCCGCCGTTCATCGTTAGACAATCCGCAGCTTGGATCGTCCACGAAAGGATTCTCAGCATGCGACGAGTTAGCGTCGCGGGGATCTCCGGCTCGGGGAAGACGACGCTCGCGCGCGCGCTCGCGGAGCGGCTCGGCGTTCCGTACGTCGAGCTCGACGCGCTGCACCACGAGCCGAACTGGACCGAGGCGACGGCGGCGGAGCTCGAGGCGAAGGTAACGGCCGCGATCGAAGCGGCGCCGGACGGCTGGGTGATCGACGGCAACTACCGCGCGAAGCTCGGCGACTTGGTGCTCTCGCGGGCCGACACCCTCGTCTGGCTCGAGCTGCCGCTCGGTGTGTCGCTCGCGCGGGTAGCGCGGCGCACGTGGCGGCGATTGCGCACGCAGGAGGAGCTGTGGAGCGGAAACCGCGAGTCGATCGGGGGGCTCCTCGGCCCGCGTTACGGGATGATCTCGTGGGCGGCGCAGGCGTACTTCAGGCACAAGCGCGAGCTGCCGGCCGCGATCGCGCGCAACCCCCACCTCCGCGTCGTCCATCTCCGCAAGGCCCGCGAGGTCGAGGCATTTCTTCTGCTTGAACGTCGTCCCGGACGACGTTCGGTTAAGTAGGCGCTGCGTGGTCGCGCAGCCAACTTCGCTGCTCAACGGCATTTCGGTCGAGCAGCAACCTGGCACCCGTTAACAGCGAACGACGATCAACGTCGTCCGGGACGAGGTTCGGTTAAGAAACGGCCGCCTGGCCGAAAGGGGCCTTGACTAGACCTCGCCGTCCCAGTAGTCGACCTCGCTGTCGAGGCGGAAGAGCTTGCCCGGCGGGAAGATGCCGACCTTGCCGCTGTCCGGATAGAACGCGATCGCCGGACTGCTCTTCGTCGAGAGCATGACGATGCGCACCGGCTCCTCGGTCTTGTTCGTCACCTTGTGCGCGCCCTCTTCGCCGTCGGCGAAGAAGAGAAGATCCCACGGCTTCAACTCGAACTCGTCGTCGTTCTCGTCGCGAAGGGTCGGCGTGCCGTTGAGCACGAGCAGCCACTCCTCCTCGCCGAGCTCGTAGTGATACGGACACACGCTCTGCCCGGGATCGAGGTCGTAGACAGTGGCGCCCATCGCCTCGCCGCGGATGCGCTCGCCGATCTTCGCGGCGCGCGCCTTGTAGCCCTCGGGATCCTTCTCGTCGCCTTCGGTCTCGACGTCGAAGAAGTTGACGCCCCAGAAGAACTCGACGCCGGGCAGGCCGCCCTCGCCGGCCGGCGCTTCCTCAGCAGCCGGCTGCTCGCCCTCGACCGGTTCATCGAGCGGTTCCTGCGCGCCGGGCTCGCTCATTCGGCTCCCTCCTGGTTCAGCTCGCCTTCCCAGAAGTCGACCGCGTCGGCGATGCGGAAGACCGATCCAGGCGGCTTCGCGCCGAGCTTGCCGCTGTCCGGGTACTCGACCGTGTCGGGCGAGCGGTTGGCCGAGAAGATCAGCACGGTGCCGGGGCCCCGCAACTGGTGCGCACCCTCTGACCCAGGCTTGAAGCAGACGACGTCGCCGACCCGGAGCTCGCGCTCACCCCACAGCATCCGCAGCGTCGGCGTCCCGTCGACGACGACCAGCCACTCCTCGGTGCCGTAGTGGAAGTGGTACGGGTAAGTGCGCTCCGTGTCGGCGAGAATGTCGTAGATCGTCGCGCCCATGCGCTCCGCCTTGAGCTGGGTGCCGACCGCGCCCGCGCGCCAGCGGTAGCCGTCCCGCATCTGGCCGTGGTCGTACACCCGATGGTCGAGGAGATTCACCTGCCGCACGACGTGAACGATAATCCGCGGCCGCATGCGCGCGCTCGCCTCGATCGCTTTCGCCCTCGCCGGGATCCACGTCGGCGCCCACCGCGTCCTGCCCGTGGGCTACGAGCCGGCCTGGAGCGGGAACGGGCTTCGCCTCGCCTACGTGACCCGCGGCGACCTCTGGGTCGCGGACGCGAACGGGACGCATCAGGCCCTGCTCGTGCGCAACGCGACCGATCCTTCGTGGGCGCCCGACGGACGGCACCTGGCCTTCGTCCGTGGCGGCTTCGTCTGGACGGTGCGCGCCGACGGCGAAAACGAGCATCGGCTCGGGCGCGGCGAACACCCGGCGTGGTCGCCGAACGGGAAGCGGCTCGCGTTCGACCGCGGAGGGCTCGTGATCACCGCCGATTGGCTCGGCGGCCGGGACCGCGTCGCCGCCCACGGCACCGAGCCCGCCTATGCGCCGGACGGGCAGATCGCCTACGTGCGCCACGGCGAGATCTACGAAGGCCTGCGCCCGATCGCGCCGGGGAGCAACCCGACGGTCGCGCCCGACAGCCACCGCCTCGCATGGACGAACGACGACCGGGTCTACGTCTCGGGCAAGGCGGTCTCGCGCGGCACCGACCCGGCCTGGCGCCCCGCCGTGCGCACCGAGGAGCTCCTGCCCGACCTCGACCAGCGCGCGCCGACCGGCCTCCAGATCGAGGGCGGCCCCGGCAAGTGGCTGCTCGGGTTCACCTCGCTCGTCGACAACGTCGGGCTCGGGCCGATGTTCATCTCCGGCTCCCGCCCGCCCGGACACGCGCTGATGACGGCCAACCAGCGGGTCCGGCTTGCGAACGGGCTCTGGCGCACCTACCCGGACATCGGACATCTGCGTTATACGAACTCGTTCCCGCATCACCACTGGCACCTCGTGCACTACGACGCCTACGAGATCCGCTCGACGGACGGAGCGACGCTCCTGCGCGATCACAAGAGCGGCTTCTGTCTCGCCGACCACTACGGCATCGCACCCGGCAACTGGCCCGGGCGAACGCCGTTCTTCCTCGGCAATTGCCAGCAGTACAACCCGGAGGCGCGTCGGGTGATCGAAGGAACGTCACTCGGATACACCGACCGCTACCCCGCGTTCTTCCACGGGCAGGACGTCGACATCACGAGCCTGCGCGCCGGTGTCTACGACCTGGTCCACCGCGCGAACGAGTCGATGACGCTCGACGAACTGCGCTACGAGAACGACGCCGCCTCGGTGCGGATTCGCCTCTCGTGGCGTGCGGGCGTGCCGACCGTCGTCGTGTTGCGCCGCTGCCAGAACACGGCTACGTGCTGATCCCGAGCGCGGCCGGCAGCTCGCGGAGATCGCGGAGCCGCCCGTCGAGCTCCGGGTAGCGGCCTTCGCGATCGAGCAGGATCGCCCGCATCCCGACCGCCTGCGCGCCCTGGACGTCGTCCTCGATCGTGTCGCCGACCATGACCGCCTCGTCGGCCGTGACGCCGAGCCGCTCGAGCATCGCGCGGAAGATCGACTCATGCGGCTTCGTCTTGCCGTGCGCCAGCGACGTGAGCACCGCGTCAGCGCGCAGGCCGTGGTGCACGACGAACTCGCCGAGGTCGCGCGACGAGTTCGAGAGCAGACCGATCGCGAGGCCGCGCTCGCGCAGCCGGTCGAGCACCGGCAGAACGTCGTCGTAGAGCTCGAAGTGCACGGAGTGGGCCCAGCGGCCCTCCATCTCCCGCGCGCATGCGTACGTGTCGCCCTGCCCGCCCATCCCCTGGATGATCCGCTCGGTGAAAAGCACCCAGATCTCCTCGTCGTGGTCGAGCTCGGGGTGACGCTTCACCTCGGCGAATGCGGCGGCGCGCGCCTCCTCGTACCGAGCGGCGTCGAGCTCGAGCCCGAACCGGCGTCCGAGCTCGCGATAGCCCTCCGCGCCGAGGTCCGGGCCGGGCCGGGCCAGGGTGAAGTCGACGTCGAAGACGACCGCGCGCAGCACCCTTCGAGGGTACTGCGCGACAAAGGAGAGATCGGGGTGCCCAGATTCGAACTGGGGGCCTCTCCGACCCGAACGGAGCGCGCTACCAGGCTGCGCCACACCCCGAGTCGCAAAATCGTAGCGGCAGCCAACGGTAGGGGTTTGCCGACGTCCGGCGGGCGGTTAAAATCCAACCATGCGCTCCCTTTGGACACGACACGGTGAGTGAGTTGCCTGTCGAGACGAAAGCTGGAGCGGAAGGACTGAGCCCGCGGCGCCCCGAGCGCAGCGGGCTTTTTCGTGGACCGACACGAGACGCGACGGAAGGAGCTACATGGCCAACCACCTGACGCCTGAGGAGCTGTCGAAGGAAGTCGGGATCGAACGCGACGAGGTGATTCGCATCTGCGTCGAGGAGCACGTCCCGATCTATCAGGGCAAGATCGACAAGTTCCTGTTCCACGCGCAGTTGGAAGCACTGAAGGCGCTCCCCGAGAAGCACTGAGGGAGTAGCGCTACTTGCGGCCCGCTGCCGCACGCTTCTTGGCGGCGGCGGGCTTGCTCGAAGGCGACTCCTGCTTCGCCTTCGCTCCCTTCGAGGCGGCGACGGATGCACGGAGTGCGTCCATCAGGTCGATCACCGGCGCGTCTGCAACGGGCTCGGGCTCGGCGATCTCGCGCCCTTCGACCTTCGCCTCGAGCAGCGCTCGCAGCGAGCTGCGGTACTCGCTCGTGAGCTCGGCCGCGGGATCGAACTCCCCGAGCAGGCCGGAGATCAGCTGCTCGGCGAGCTTCAGCTCCTCCTTCCTCACTGCAGTCCCGGTGACCGCCTCGTCGATCTCCGCCTGGCTCTTGACGTCCTCGGCGACGAAGAGCGTCTCGAGCACGAGCGCGTCGCCCTTCGCTCGCACGGCGGCGAGCTTCTCCTTGCCGGCGAGCACGAACGAGCCGATGCCGACGACGCCCGCCCCACGCATCGCCTCGAGCAGGAGCGCATACGGCCGGCGCTGCGCCTCCGTGCCCGCGGGCACGAGGAAGTACGTGCGGTCGAAGTAAACCGGGTCGACCTCGTCGGACTTGACGAAGCGCGTGATGTCGATCGTGTGCGAGGTGCCGCGCCGCTCGAGCGCCTCGAGCTCCTCGTCCTCGACCGGGACGAACTGGCCCTTCGCCACCTCCCAGCCGCGCACGATCTCGTCGGGCCCGACCTCGACGTCGTGCACCGGGCACCAGCGCTTCTGCTTGATCGGCGTCATGCACTCGCGATGGAGCAGGCGAAACTGCACGTCGGAGGCCCGGGCCGAGGTCGCCGTCGCCGGCGAGAGCCCGACCTGGATGGTGACGAGCCCGAAGCTGATTGATCCGTTCCAGGTTGTTCTCATTCGCGGGGGGAATTTAGATGAATCTGAAAGGTGCCAGACCGTCAGCTCTGGCACCGTCCAACTCGTAGGAAGCGCAAATTCGTCTTCCCGGCCCCGCCTCCTGCTTAACCCGGGCTAGAGAATCCGGCGGGCGCCGACGTACGTCTCGGCGTACCAGCCGGAGTCGAGGCTCGCGACCTGGACGACCGTGCCGGTGTGCGGGGCGTCGACGAAGAGGCCGCCGCCGATGTAGATCCCGACGTGGCCGAGGCCGTCGAAGAAGACGATGTCTCCCGGCTCGAGCTCGTCCTTCGGCACCGCGACTCCGTAGTTCCACATCGCGTACGAGGAGTGCGGCAGCGAGACGCCGACCTGGGCGTACGAGTACATGACGAGACCCGAGCAGTCGAAGCCTCCCGGCGAGGCGCCGCCCCAGACGTAGGGCACGCCCTGGTAGCCGAGCGCGATCCCCACTACGCCGCCGTAGTTCGACGGCGGGACGATGGTCGCGCCCTCGGGCGTGTCGGCCGAGGCGCCGATCGTGGCGGTGTTCGAGTCGGCCTGGGCGGCGATCTGGCGCGCGCGCTGGGCCGAGAGCATCTGGGCGACCTGCTGGTCGTGGACGAGCTGGGCAACCTGGGCGTTCAGCGAGGAGAGCAGGTTCCGCTTCTCCCCGACCCGCACCTCGATCGCGCGCTGCTGCTGCCGCCGCTGCGCGATCAGGTTCGCCACCTGGCGCTGTTCGTGCGTGAGCGCGACCGCGTGGCGCCTGACTGAGGCCCGCAGCGTGACCACCTGCCCGATCACCTGCGAATCGAGTGACGAGACGCGGTTGGCGTTGTCGAGCTGGTTCAGGATGTCGTCGAGGCTCTTGGCACCGAGGATCAGCTCGAGCGTCGAGGACTGCGGCGAGGTGTAGAGCGTGACCAGGCGCTTCGCGATCGTCTTGCGGCTGCGCGCGAGGTTGTGCTTCGCAACCGACAGCGCATGGCGGTTCTCGACGATGTCGCGCTGGACGGTCTTCAGGCGGAGGTTCGCGAGGTTCACGAGCTCGTCGGCCTTGTCGAGGTTCGCGTTGAGGCCGTTGATCTCGCTCAGCACCTGCGCAGCCTCGGCGCGTTTGGCCGAGATCGACGGTGGGCTCGCGGCAGCCTGGGACGCAGCCAGGCAGGCAGCCAGGGCTCCGATCAGTACGAGCGGCGCCGCACCTCGCCACGGACGCGTGAGCGTCCTCGAGCTTCCGACGGGGTGGACGCACCGGTGGGGCCGGTGCAGCACGAGGGGCGAGGTTAGCAACCTGTGAAGACGGCGGCAACCGTAAACCTCCGGGAAACATCCCTGTAATTGGGCAAATCTGCCCTCTTTCCGACGGGTTTTCCGGGCCGGCACTGTGGTACGGTCCCCGCCCCGTGCGTGCCCTTCTCCGGTGGCTTCCAGGTCCCCTTGCCGCCGTCGCGTGCGCGGCCTGTCTCGGCCTGCCCGGTGCCACCGCAGCGTCTCCGACCCCGAAGCTGCAGAAGCTCCGCCTCGACGCGGCCACGATCGAGCACGAGCGCCGCTCGGCCGTGCTCAGCCTCTACTCGCTCGACGCGCGGCTCACGACTGCGAACAACCGTTTCGACTCGCTCCAGCGCCGCGAGGCCGCCCTCCGCCACCAGCGCGCCGTCCTCGAGGTCGAGCTCCGCCTCGCGAACGTCGACACCCATCGCTCGCAGCTCCGGCTCGCCGAGCGGCTGCGCTCGCTCTATGACCAGGGCGGCGTCTCGACGCTCGACGCGATCTTCGGCGCGCAGTCGATCAGCGACATCGTCACCTCGCTCGACAACCTCGACCACGTCACGTCCGTGAACGACCAGATCCTGCTGCAGCTGCGCACCGCACAGCGCCGCGAATTGCGCGCGCGGGTAGGGCTGAACGCGCGAGAGGCGGCGCTCGAGAGTGCGATCCGCTCGGCGGGCGCAGAGGCACGCACGCTCGCCTCGGTGCGGAGCGCGCGCACCTCGTACGTGACGAGCCTCACCTCGCGCGAGTCACTCGACGCATCGCAGATCGCGACGCTCGAGGCGCAGGCGCGTGCGGCAGAGACGAAGTCGGCGCAGCTGACGCAGACGCCGCCGGCGGCCACGCTCGCCGTTGTCGTGTCGACGCCCACGTCGAGGTCGACGTCGACGGCCGGCTCGCTGACCGTGGTCTCGACGGGCTACTGCCTGACCGGCACGACGGCGACGGGCATCCCGGTCGGCTGGGGCGTCGCGGCCGTCGACCCGGGCGTGATCCCACTCGGCTCGCACCTGACGATTCCGGGCTACGGCGAGGCCGTGGCGGCGGATACGGGCAGCGCGATCGTCGGCGATCGAATCGACCTTTGGTTCCCCTCGTGCGCTCAAGCAAGCGGCTGGGGCTCCCGGTCGGTCACAATCGCCTTGCACTGAGCGAACCGCAAACAGAGGCAGCCTCTCCGCGCGTCCTGCTCGTGGACGACCACGACCTGTTCCGAACCGGTCTGCGGACCCTGCTCGAAGAACAGGGCGTCGACATCGTCGGCGAGGCCGACAACGGGATGAAGGCGATCGCGGCGATTCGCGAGACCGCACCCGAGGTCGTCGTCATGGACCTGAACATGCCGGGGATCAGCGGCGTCGAGGCGACGCGCCAGATCGCGATGATCGCTCCGCTCACGCGCGTGCTCGTACTGACGATCTCCGACCAGGACGCAGACGTGATGGACGCGATCCTCGCCGGCGCGTGCGGTTACCTGCTCAAGGACTCGTCGATCGACGAGCTGATGGCCGGGATCGGCGCCGCCGCCGCGGGCGAATCGCTCGTCTCGCCCGCGATCGCCGCCAAGGTGCTTCAGCGGCTGCGCGCGACGAGCGCGTCACCGCACGAGGCGGAGACGATCCGCTCCGAGCTCTCGGATCGCGAGATCCAGGTGCTGAAGCTGATCGCGAACGGCAAGGACAACGCGATGATCGCCGCCGAGCTGCACATCAGCCCGAAGACCGTCAAGAACCACATCTCGAACATCCTGATGAAGCTGCAGATCGAAAACCGGATCCAGGCCGCGGTTTACGCGGTCAGATCCGGGCTTGTGTAGCCCGCCTGGCCGCCGAGGAGTGGCGGCGGCGGAGGAGGCCGAGCTGGTGCCGCAGCGTGCCGAGATCGCCCTCCTGGCGCTTCGCGAGGCCCAGGAGCGAGGCGAGCTCCTGCCGCTCGGCGTCCCCCTGCCCCGAGGCCGCGAGGCTGCCGATCCGGCGCTCGAGCCGGCGATGGTCGGCCTCGAGCCACAATGCCCTCGCATAGCCGTCGGTGAGGGTGCGCTCGAGCCGGGCCGGGTCGTCCTCGGCCTCGGAAGCGGCCAGTAGAGCCGAAATTTCGGCCAGAAGCGGGTCTTTCGTTGCCACGCCGCCAGTATTCGGGCGACGCTTTCGGGCTGCATCGGCCGAACGGCCCATTTTCCAAATCAGAAAGACCCAGGTTTCTCTGGCAGAATCTCCTAGCGGATGGGTCTCCGAGGGCGGATCGCCGCAGTCAGCGCCATGGCTTTGCTCGCCCCCGTGGCGGCGCAGGCGTCCGCTACGAACGACAATTCGCGTGCGAGCATCGACGGGCGGCTCGCCCGCACTTTGCGAACTTCTGGGATCACCCCGGCGCGCTCGGCAGCGATCGCAATCGACCTCGCGAGCGGCCGGACCCTGTTCTCGCAAAATGCGGACACCGCTCTCGCGCCGGCCTCGAACGAGAAGTTGACCGTCACCTACGGCGCGCTCGTCGAGCTCGGGCCCGAGTACCGCTTCAACACCGACGTGGTCGGCGAGGGACGGCAGGTCGGAGACGACTGGCAAGGGCGGCTCGTCCTGAAGGGCTTCGGCGACCCGACGCTCACGACAGCGGGCCTCGAGCGGCTCGCGAGGAAGCTCTACGCGCTCGGCATCCGTCGCGTCACGGGCAGCGTCGTCGCGGACGCCTCCTGGGGAGACCGCGACTGGTCGGCACCCGGCTGGTCGTCGGGCGACTACGGGTTCGAGTCGGCGCCGCTCGCCGGGCTCGTCGCGAACGGCGGGTTCCGCCAGAACATCCTCGAGACCGACCCGCCGCTCGCCGCGGCGGCGCTCTTCGCACGGGTCCTGCGCGGCCAGGGAATCGAGATTCACGGCGCGGTGGACGGCAGGGCGCCGGCATCAGCGCCGACGCTCGCGAGCATCCACTCGCACAAGCTGTCGGTCCTGCTGCGGACGATGGACACCGACAGCGTCAACTACATCGCCGAGATGGTGCTGAAGGCGATCGGCGCCAAGGCGACCGGGACCGGCTCGACAGCGGCGGGCGCGCGAATCGTGCGGCGTGACCTCGGGATTGCGGGCGTTCCGCTCGCCGGTGCGCGCATCGTCGACGGCTCCGGTCTCTCGTCGCTCGACCGCGTGACCGCGAACGAGCTCGCCACGCTCCTGCTGGTCTTCTGGCGGAGCCCCGAGCTGCACAACCTCGTCACCGACTCGCTCGCCGTCGCGGGAGAGACCGGGACGCTCGAGGATCGCCTCGATGCCAAGGGCACACGAGGGGTCGTGCGCGGCAAGACGGGGACGACGAAGATCTCCTCGGCGCTCTCCGGCTACGTCGGCTCGCGCTACGCGTTCGTCTTGCTGCAGAACGGCGATCCCGTCAACTGGAGCGCCGCTCAC
Source organism: Gaiellaceae bacterium (assembly GCA_036501285.1). Classification (GTDB taxonomy): domain Bacteria; phylum Actinomycetota; class Thermoleophilia; order Gaiellales; family Gaiellaceae; genus PALSA-600. The sequence continues at coordinate 10,717 of DASYAO010000167.1, read as the reverse complement.
GTCGTGCAGGACAGGTTCGTCGAAGCGCTTGCGAAGGTCAGCCCGAAGCGAGTAGCGCTTTCAGGTCGCTCTCGCTGAGCTGCGGCACGCCTGCCGCCACAGCTTTCTTCAGCTTCGACGCACCCGGCTCCTCACCGACGACAAGACCGGTCGTCTTCTTCGAGACGCCGTCGGAGACCTTCGCGCCGAGTGCTTCGAGCGCGGTCGCCGCCTGCTCGCGCGTCATCGACTCGAGCGTCCCCGTGATCACGTACTGCCTGCCGGTGAGTCGTCCCTCCTGCGGCCGGTCGGACTCCTCGACCTCGAACTGAAGCCCGAGCTCGCGCAGCTCGGCGACGAGCGCGCGGTTCTGCTCGTCGGCGAACCATTCTGCGATGCCCTCGGCGCGGTCCGGGCCGATGCCTTCCACCTCCTGGATCGCCTCCTGCGTTGCATCCTGCAAGCGCTCGACATTGCCGAAGTGGAGCGCGAGGTTGCGCGCGAGCACGAAGCCGATGCGCGGGATGTTGAGCCCGAAGAGGACGCGCGCGAACGGCTGCCTCTTCGACTCCGCGATCGCGGCAACCGCGTTGTTCGCGGAGATCTCGGCATAGCCGTCGAGCTCGACGAGCTGCCCGGCGGTCAGGCGGTAGAGATCCGGCATCGAGCGAAGCAGCCCCTCGTCCCAGAGCCGGCGCACGAACTGCTCGCCCACGCCTTCGATGTCCATCGCCGCCTGCACCCAGTGGATCAGCGTCTCGAGCCCGCGTGAGGGGCACGCGCGGTTCGGGCAGCGGTGCATCGCCTCGCCTTCGGGCTTCACGACCTCGACACCGCACAGCGGGCAGTTCTTCGGCATCCGGAACGGCTTTGTCCCCTTCGCGTGCGGCAGCACGGGGCCGACCACCTGCGGGATCACGTCGCCGGCGCGCTGGACGATCACCGTGTCGCCCTCGCGGATGTCCTTGCGGTTGATGTCATCTTCGTTGTGGAGCGTCGCTGTCGAGACCGTCACGCCGCCGACCTCGACCGGCTCGAGCTGTGCCCACGGGTTGAGCGCGCCGGTGCGACCGACGCGGATGTGGATCTTCTCGAGCTTCGTCTGCGCCGTCATCGGCGCCCACTTGTAGGCGCGCGCCCAGCGCGGCCGCTCGTGCAGCGCGCCGAGACGTCGCTGCTGGTCGAGCGAGTCGACCTTGATCACGATTCCGTCGATCTCGTAGTCGAGCTCGAGCCGGCGATGCTCCCAGTCGGTGCACGCCCGGGCGACGTCGTCGATCGACTCGAGCCGCTCGGCGTAGGGGTTCGTACGGAAGCCGTGTTCGGCAAGCCACGCGAGCGATTCGCTTTGCGACGCGAATTCGATGCCATCACGCGAACCCGTCCCGTAGGCCCACACCGAGAGCGGCCGGGACGCGGTGATCGACGAGTCCTTCTGGCGCAGCGAGCCGGCGGCCGCGTTGCGCGGGTTCGGCGCGACCTTCTGCTTCGTCCCCGCAAGACGCTCGTTCAGCTCGCGAAAGCCGGAGATCGGCATGTAGACCTCGCCGCGCACCTCGAGGAGCTTCGGCGCACGGCCGCCGATCATCTTCAGCGGGATCGACCCGATCGTTCGCAGGTTGACGGTGACGTCCTCGCCCTGGACGCCGTCACCGCGCGTCGCGCCGCGCGTGAAGACCCCCTTTTCGTAGGTGAGGTTGATCGCGAGGCCGTCGATCTTGGGCTCGATCACGTACGCGACCGGCTCATCGGTTCCCAGTCGCTTGCGGACGTCGTCCGCCCACTTGAGCAGCCCCTCGTCAGTCGTCACCTTCTCGAGCGAGCCCATCGGCGTCAGGTGCTTCACCTTCTGGAAGCGTCCGGAAGGCGCACCGCCGACTCGCTGCGTCGGGCTGTCGGGGGTGACGAGCGACGGGTCGCCGCGCTCGAGCTCGGCGAGCTCGTCGAAATGGCGGTCGTAGACCGCGTCGTCGACGGTCGGAGCGTCGAGGACGTGGTACTCGTGGCTCCACTGGTTCAGCAGGTCGCGGAGCTCTGCCGCACGCGCCTTTGCCTTAGAGGGCGGCAAGAAGCTGCTCCGCGGTGTCGACGATCGTGTCGGCGTCGGCGAGCGCGTCGCGGTCGTGGATCCCTCCCCACGTGACGCCTACCGCGTACATGCCTGCCGCTTTCGCCGCCTGCATGTCGAACGGGGAGTCGCCGACGTAGGCGGCGCTCAGGGGCTCCGCGCGGAGCCGCTCGAGCGCAAGCAGCAGCAGGTCGGGCGCGGGCTTCTGGCGTTCGGCCTGGTCGCCGCCGACGATCACGTCGAAGAGGTGGCCGACCTCGACGTGCGCGAACGCGAGCTCGACCGTCCGCTGCCGCTTCGCGGAGACGATTCCGAGCTTGCGTCCCTCGTCCTTCAGCTTGACGAGGACGTCGTCCATGCCGAAGCAGATCTCGAGCTCCGCATGCAGCGGCTCGTTGTGCTCGCGGTAGACGCGGACCAGTTCCTCGACGTGCGACTCACCGCCGAACTCGCGCATCTGGTGCTCGAGGCCCGGGCCGCCGACGGTGGCCATCAACGCCTCGTCGGAGAACTCGAGGCCGAGCACCGTGCGTGTCGCGTGGCGCATCGACGCGAGGATGATCCCGCCGGAGTCGACCACGGTGCCGTCGAGATCGAAGAGAACGACCGGAAAACGCACGCGGACGATCGTAGCGACGCGGTCAGGCCGTAACCTTCACCTGTGCCGAAGAAGTTGCCGCTCGCCGTCGCTGCGTTGATCGCAGCCGCCGGCTTCGGCACCGGCACGTACTACCTCTGGCCGAAGGGACATGCCGCTGCTTCGAGCTGTCAGCTCCAAGCGCAGGTTCCGGCCGCGGCAGTCTCGACAGACTGCCGCTAGTAGCCGACGCGGACGAGATACAGCCCGTGCGCAGGAGAGGTCGAACCGGCGCTCTCGCGCGGGCCGCCGTCGAGCAGGGAGATGAACTCGTTGGGATCAACTTCGAGCATCGTCCCGACGAGCGTGCGCACCATGTGGCGCAAGAACGAGTTGGCGGTGATCTCGAGCTCGACCGTGTCACCGCGGTCGAACCACCGAGCGTCGTCGACGACCCGGACGAGGGAGTCGTGGTGCGTCTCGGTCGGCGTGAAGGCCCGGAAGTCGTGCTCGCCGACGACCATCGCTGCGCAGGCGGCGAGCTTCTGCAGGTCGAGCCGCTTCGGATGCCAGAGGGAGCGGTTCACCTCGAACGGCGAGCGCTCACGCCGCCGCCAGATTCGGTAGCGATATGAACGAGACTTCGCGTCGAAGCGCGCGTTGAACTCGGGCGGCGCCTCCGCCGCCGACGTCACCGCGAGGTCGTCGGGCAACGCTGCGTTCAATGCGGCCGCGACACGGTCGAGCGGTGGTCCTTTGTCGACGTCGACCGAGACGACATTCGCGAGCGCATGCACGCCCGTGTCCGTGCGTCCGGCGACCGCGAGATTGTCAGGCGAGCCATACAACTGCTCGAGCGCCTGCAGCAATTCGCCTTCCACCGTGCGCTCTCCAGGCTGTCGCGCCCAACCGCGGAACGAAGTGCCGTCGTAGGCGACTGTCAGCTTGAGGCGCACGCCAACCCGTTTGATACACAAGACCTGTGAGCGACGAGCACAACTTTCTCCTCCAACGCGTCCAGCCGGCGATGGTCGGTCTGATCGACGGCTCGCTCTCGACGCTCGCGCCGATCTTCTCGATCGCGTTGATCAGCCACAAGCCGTTTTACGCCTTCGTCGGCGGCCTTGCGACCTCGATCGGCGCCGGCATCTCGATGGCGTTCTCCGAGGGCCTGTCCGACACGGGTGAGCTCACAGGCCGCGGCAACCCGCTCATGCGCGGTGGCATCACCGGAATGGGAACGTTCGTCGGCGGGATCCTGCACTCGCTGCCGTTCCTGATCCCGAGCTACCACGGGGCCCTGATCGTGGCGACAATCGTCGTCGCCTTCGAGCTGCTCGCGCTCGCGGCGCTCCGGTCGCGGTTCTTCGGGACGAGCTTCACCACCTCGCTCGCAGCGGTCTCGCTGGCGGGCGCCGTGATCGCCGGGATCAGCGCCGCGCTCGGGGCGACGGCCTAGGATCCAGCGCCGGCTGGATCCGTCTCTTCTTCGGTCGGTTCGGGCGCTTCGGCGTCGGGCTCTTCGTCGCCGGGAACCTCGTCGGAGACTTCGGCCTCGGGCGCTTCCTCGACCTCAGGCTCAGCTTCGACCGCGATGTCGGAGACCTTGGTCTTGAAAACCAAGGGCGAGTCGACGAGCTCGAGATAGGCCATCTCGGCAGCGTCGCCCGGGCGGGGCCCGATGCGCGTGATCCGCAGATAGCCGCCGGGCCGCTGCGCGAACGCCGGCCCGACCTCGGTGAAGAGCTTGTGCACGATCTCCTTCGAGCGCAGGAACGCGACGGCCTGACGGCGGGCGTGGATGTCGCCGCGGCGGCCGAGCGTGATCATCTGCTCCGCGATCGGCTTCACCGCCTTCGCCTTCGTGATGGTCGTCTTGATGCGGCCGTGCTCGATCACCGCACCGGCGAGGCCCGAGTAGAGCGCCTTGCGATGGGCCGAGTCGCGGCCCAGCTTCTTGCCGGAGCGGGCGTGGCGCATGGCTTACTCGCCGCCTCCGCCGTTGTCGCCGCGGAGGCGCAGACCGTGCTGGGCGAGCGTCTCCTTGACCTCTTCGATCGACTTCTTGCCGAAGTTCGGGATCGAGGCGAGCTCGTTCTCGGTCTTCGTGACGAGGTCGCCGATCGTCTCGATGCCCACGCGCTTGAGGCAGTTGTACGAGCGGACGCCGAGCTCGAGCTCCTCGATCGGGAAGTTCTCCATCCCGTGCGCGAGCTGGACGTCGACCATCGCGCCCTCGAGCGGCGCGGCCTCGGCGCCGAAGCCCTCGATGCGCTCGAGGTCGGTGAAGATCGCAAGCTGGCGGATCAGGATCTCGGCCGCCTGCGCGATCGCGTCCTTCGGCTCGATCGAGCCGTTCGTCGTCACGTCGAGGACGAGCTTGTCGTAGTCCGTGCGCTGCCCGACGCGCGCAGCCTCGACGTCGTAGGCGACGCGGCGGATCGGCGAGAACATCGAGTCGACGGGAATCACGCCGATCGTGTGCGCCTGACCGCGGTTGCCGTCGGCCGGCACGTAGCCGCGGCCGCGGCCGATCGTGAGCGTGATCTCGAGCCGGCCCTTGGCCGACAGGTTCGCGATCTCGAGGTCCGGATTGAGGATCTCGAGGTCTGCGGGCGCCTCGATGTCGGAGGCGTGGATCGTGCCCTCGCCCTTCGCAGTCAACCGCACCTCGATCTCCGGCGATTCGCCGTGGAGGATGCAGACGAGCTGCTTCAGGTTGAGGATGATGTCGGTGACGTCCTCCCGCACACCCGGCAGCGTCGTGAACTCATGCGCGACGCCCTCGAGCTTCACGGAGGTCACGGCGGCGCCCTCGAGCGAGGAGAGCAGCACGCGGCGCAGCGAGTTGCCGAACGTGTAGCCAAAGCCGCGGTCGAGCGGCTCGATCACGAAGACGCCGCTGTGCTCCTTGACGTCCTCGTGGGTGATCTTCGGGACCTGAAAGTCAATCGTGGTACTGCGTGTCGCCATCTTTTCCCTTTCCCTCGGGGGTCGAGCTACTTGGAGTAGAGCTCGACGATCAACTGTTCCTGGACCGGCGTGTCGATCTCCTCACGCTCCGGCCACTTGAGCACCTTGCCGGTGAGCCCTTCGTGGTCCGCCTGGAGCCACGGGGCGACGGCGGCGGTGAGATCTGTTGCATCGCGGATGATCTGCTCCGCGGTCGAGCCACCCTTGAGCGTGATCACGTCGTCGGGGCGCACCTGGAAGCTCGGGATGTTGACGCGCCGGCCGTTCACGGAGAAGTGGCCGTGGCGCACGAGCTGGCGGGCCTGCGCGCGCGAAGCGGCGAAGCCGAGCCTGTAGACGACGTTGTCGAGACGCGTCTCGAGCGCACGGAGCAGGTTCTCGCCCGTGACGCCGCCTGCGCGGCTCGCTTTCTCGTAGTACGTGCGGAACTGCGTCTCGAGCAGGCCGTAGTAGCGGCGCGCCTTCTGCTTCTCGCGCAGCTGCAGTAGGTACTCGCTCTGCTTGATGCGGCCGCGGCCGTGCTCGCCCGGCGGATAGCTGCGGCGCTCGACGGCGCACTTCTCGGTGAGGCAGCGCTCGCCCTTGAGGAAGAGCTTCATCCCCTCGCGGCGGCACTGCTTGCACTTCGGTGAGCGGTCGCGGGCCACTAGACGCGCCTCCGCTTCTTCGGGCGCACGCCGTTGTGCGCCTGCGGCGAGACGTCCTTGACGCCGAGGATCTCGAGGCCCGCCGCCTGCAGCGAACGGATCGCAGTCTCGCGGCCGGAGCCCGGACCCTTGACGAAGACTTCGACCTTCTGCAGACCGTGCTCCATGCCCTTGCGCGCGGCAGCATCGGCCGTGACCTGCGCGGCGAACGGCGTCGACTTGCGCGAGCCCTTGAAGCCCGCCGAGCCGGCCGACTCCCAGACGATCACGTTGCCCTCCGGATCGGTGAGACAGACGATCGTGTTGTTGAACGACGTCTTGATGTGCGCCTGGCCGATCGCGATGTTCTTGCGGACGCGGCGACGCGCGCGGCCGCGAGTGGTCGCTGTTTTACGCGGAGGCGCCATTAAGTCTTGGTCGCCGCTTTCTTGCCGCGGCCGACGGTCTTCTTCGGGCCCTTGCGCGTGCGCGCGTTCGTCTTCGTGCGCTGGCCGTTCACCGGCAGGTTGCGGCGGTGCCGGAGGCCGCGGTAGGCGCCGATCTCCGACAGGCGCTTGATCGCCTGCGTGCGCTCGCGGCGGAGATCGCCCTCGACCTGGAAGTTCTGGTCGATGTGCTCACGCAGCTTCGAGACCTCGTCCTCGGTGAGGTCGCGCACCTTCGTGTCGGCCGAGAGGCCGAGCGCTGCGCAGATCTGGCGCGCAGTCGGCTGGCCGATGCCGTAGATGTACGTCAGCCCGATCTCGAGCCGCTTCGTGTTCGGAAGGTTGACGCCTGCGATTCTGGCCATGCGGCTAGCCCTGCCTCTGCTTGTGGCGTGGGTTCGAGCAGATGACGAGGACCCGCCCGTGACGCTTGATCACGCGGCAGCGCTCACACATGGTTTTGACTGAAGGACGGACTTTCATGATCTATGTCGATAGGTGATCCGGCCGCGGGTCAGGTCGTATGGGGAGAGCTCGACCTTGACCTTGTCCCCGGGAAGGATGCGGATGTAGTGCTTGCGCATCTTTCCGGAGATCGTCGCGAGGACGTCGTGGCCCCCCTCGAGCTTGACGCGGAACATCGTGCTCGGCAGGGCTTCCGTGACCTCGCCTTCGACCTCGATCTTTTCTTCCTTGGTCGACAACCCTCTCTCATTCGGACACAGGACAAAACACGGCTCGGAGCCGCGGATTCGTCATGGTACCAGGACCCCTGCGGATCTCGTCAGCACCCGGGGGCCCTCGGCGGTGAGCGCGACGGTGTGCTCGAAGTGGGCCGCGAGCGACCCGTCGGAGGTCGAGATCGACCACTCGTCGTCGTGGACGTAGACCTCCGGCCCGCCCGCCGTGATCATCGGCTCGATCGCCAAGGTCATGCCCTCGACGAGCTGGGCGCCCCGGTAGCTCATGACGAAGTTCGGCACCTGGGGATCCTCGTGGTAGTCCCGGCCGACGCCGTGCCCGACGAGGCTGCGGACGACCGAGAAGCCGGCGTCCTCGACCGTGGTCTGGACCGCGGCTGAGATGTCGCCGACGGACGAGCCGACCTGGGCCGCCTCGATCCCTGCGTCGAGGGCGGACTGGCAGATGTCGAGGAGCCGCTGCGCCTCTCCCGAGATCTCGCCGACCCTGTACGTCGCTGCCGAGTCGGCGATCAGGCCGTCCTTCGTGACGCCGACGTCGAAGGTGACGATGTCGCCGTCCTTCGCGCGGTAGTCGCCCGGGATGCCGTGGACGATCATGTCGTTCGGCGAGATGCAGATCGCCGCCGGGAACCCCTTGTAGCCCTTCGAGGTCGGGATCCCGTCGTGCGAGCGGATGAACTCTTCGGCGATCGTGTCGAGCTCCGCCATCGTGATCCCCGGCTCGAGCCGCTCGTCGAGGAGTGCCAGCGTGCCGGCGACGACGGCTCCGGCGGCGGCCATCAGCTCGATCTCCTTCGCCGACTTGCGAATGATCACGCGGCTACCTGCTCGAGCGCATCCTGGATCTCCGACCACACCTCGTCGATCGTGCGCTCAGCGTGCAGCGGCACGAGGTTGCCGGTGACGCGGTAGTGCTCGACGATCGGCTCGGTCTGCCCGTGGTACGTGGCAAGGCGCGCCGCGATCACGTCGGGCGTGTCGTCGGGCCTGCTCTCCTCCTCGGCGCGCTTGAGCATGCGCTCGGTGGCGACGTCGTCGGGCAGGTCGAAGAAAAGAATTGCGTCGAGGCTGCGCCCGATCTCGCCGAGCATGTCGTCGAGCGCCTCGGCCTGCGCCGGATTGCGGGGATAGCCGTCGAGGACGAAGCCCTCGTGCGCATCGTCCTGCGCGAGCCGCTCGCGGATCAGCGGGATCGTGATCTCGTCGGGCACGAGCGTGCCGGATGCGAGCAGCGGCTCGACCTCCTTGCCGAGCGGAGTCCCCGCGGCTATCGCGGCACGGTACATGTCACCCGTCGAGATATGCGGGATCCCGTACTCCGAGCCGATGCGCTTGGCCTGCGTTCCCTTGCCGGCCCCCTGCGGGCCGAGCACGAGCAAGTTCACCTCAAGAAGCCTTCATAGCTGCGCATCATCATCTGCGACTCCATCTGGCGCATCGTGTCGAGCGCGACGCCGACGACGATCAGCACCGAGGTGCCGCCGAGAGCGCGCGAGGTCGCCTGTGAGAAGTTGAAGTAGTTGATGAAGACCGAGGGGAGCACGGCGACGATGGCCAGGAAGAGCGACCCGGGCAAGGTCAGGCGCGTCAGCACGCGATCGAGGTACTGCGCGGTCGGAGGGCCGGGCCGGATCCCCGGGATGTAGCCGCCGTACTTGCGCAGGTTGTCGGCCTGGTCGACCGGGTTGAACTGCACCGCCGTGTAGACGAACGTGAAGACGATGATCAGCACAGCCTCGACGCCGAGATACGTCCATGAACGGTACGAGAAGTGCGCGTTGATGAATGCCTGCGTGCCAGGCGCGAACGAGCCGACCGTCTGCGGCAGCGCGAGCAGCGCGGCCGCGAAGATCACGGGGATGACGCCGGCCATGTTCACGCGCAGCGGCATGTACGTCGACCCGCCGGCCGTCTGGCGGCGGCCGACCATCCGCTTCGCGTACTGAATCGGGATCCGGCGCTGGCCCTCCTGGACGAAGACGACGGCGACGATCACGCCGAGCGCGACGAGCGGGAAGAACAGCTTCTCGGTCGCAGAGCCGTTGATCCAGGCGCTGATCCCGGCAGGCGCGGAAGTGAGGATCGACGCGAAGATCAGCAGCGAGATCCCGTTGCCGATCCCGCGCTTCGTGATCAGCTCGCCCATCCACATCAGTAGCGTGCACCCGGCGGTGAGCGTGATCACGATCAGCGTCAGCCGGCCGAGGTTCACGTTCAGGACGTGCTGGTGCTTGAAGAGGTACCCGTAGCCCGCTGCCTGCGCGGCGGCGAGCAAGACCGTGAGGTAGCGCGTGTACTGGTTGATCTTCGCGTAGCCCGACTCGCCTTCTTTCTGCATCTGCTCGAGCGACGGGATCACCACGGTCGCGAGCTGCAGGATGATCGACGCGGTGACGTAGGGCATGATCCCGAGCGCGAAGATCGAGAAGCGCGCGAGCCCGCCGCCGCTGAACAGGCTGAGCAGGCCGAAGATGCCGCTCGCCTGGCCGCCGATGAAGTTCTGGATCGCCTGCTGGTCGACACCCGGCGCCGGCATCCACGAGCCGAGGCGGTAGGCCGCCAGCACGGCTGCGGTGAAGAGCACCCGGCGCCGGAGCTCCGGAACCCGCCACGCGTTGGCGAGCCAGGAAAGCATTCTTATTCCTCGGTTTCGGCGCTGGCTTCCGGCGAGTCAGACTCTTCCGGTTCATCCACCGGGGCAGCGGACACCTTGCGGCGGCGCGACTTCTTGACCTTCGGCTCCTTGAGCAGCGTCAGCGTGCCGCCGGCGGCCTCGACCTTCTCGCGAGCGGCCGCGGAGGCACCGTGCACGGAGATCGAAAGCTTCTTCGACAGTTCGCCGACGCCAAGGAGCTTGACGTCCTTCTTGACCGAGCGGATGAGTCCCTTCGCCTTCAGCGACTCGGGCGTGACCTCTTCGCCGGCGTCGAAGCGATCGAGATCCTTCAGGTTCACCGGCTGCGAATACGTGCGGAAGGGGCCAATCGGCATCGCGTCCTTCGACGTCGAGCCGCGCAGCTTCGGGATCCGCATCGTCAGCGGCATCTGTCCGCCCTCGAAGCCTGCACGCATCGCGTGCGAGCCCGCGCGCGACTTCTGGCCCTTGATCCCGCGGCCGGAGTAGCGCCCCTTGCCCGACCCCAGGCCGCGGCCGATCCGCTTGCGCTTTGTGCGCGGCTGCGCGGGCTGGAGGTTCGAAAGATTGAGCTCGCTCATGACTGATCCACCTTGACGAGGTGGGCGACCTTCCTCAGCATGCCAGCGATCGCCGGGTTGCCGGTGTCCTGTTCGGACGTTTGGCCGATCCGCCCGAGCCCGAGCGCGCGCAGCGTGCCGCGGTGCCG
>DASYAO010000166.1:0-5327 GCA_036501285.1 Gaiellaceae bacterium | reverse complement strand
CGAGCTTGCCGACCTGATGACGCGCGAGATGGGAAAGGTGAAGGCCGAGGCCGGCGGCGACGTCCAGGAAGCGATCGACATGAGCTACTACATGGGCGGCGAGGGTCGAAGGCTCTTCGGGCAGACGACGCCGAGCGAGCTGCGCGACAAGTTCATGATGAGCGTGCGGATGCCGGTCGGCGTCGTCGGCGCGATCACGCCGTGGAACTTCCCGATCGCGATTCCCTCGTGGAAGCTCTGCCCTGCGCTCGTGTGCGGCAACACCGTCGTGCTGAAGCCGGCCGAGGACACGCCGGCGCTTGCGGAGCGCTTCGTCGAGCTGCTCGCGGAGGCCGGGATCCCCGACGGCGTCGTCAACATCGTCCACGGCTTCGGCGAAGAGGCGGGCGATGCCCTCGTGCGTCATCCCGACGTGCCGGTGATCACGTTCACCGGGTCGCGCGAGACCGGCATCGCGGTGACGAAGGCTGCGGCCGACCGCCTCAAGCACGTGCATCTCGAGCTCGGCGGCAAGAACGCGATCATCGTCATGGACGACGCCGACGTCGATCTCGCGGTCGAAGGCATCGTCTGGTCGGCGTTCGGCACGAGCGGCCAGCGCTGCACGGCCGCGTCGCGCGTGATCGTGCACGAGGCCGCGTACGGCGAGCTGCAGAGCAAGCTCGTCGAGGCGGCGGAGCGGCTGCGGCTCGGACCGGGGTGGGAGGACGACACGGACGTCGGTCCGCTGATCAACCAGGCCGCGCTCGACAAAGTCGAGTCGTACACGCAGATCGGGAAGGACGAGGGCGCGAAGCTCCTCACCGGCGGTGAGCGCTACGGCAACGGTGGCGGCTACTACTACCGGCCGACCGTGTTCGCCGATGCCGAACCCGGGATGCGGATCGCTCAGGAGGAGATCTTCGGCCCGACGACCGTGCTGATCCCGGTCGAGAGCTTCGATGAGGCGGTCGCCGCGGCGAACTCGGTGCGCTACGGGCTCTCGTCGTCGATCTTCACGCGTGACGTCAACCGAGCGTTCCGCGCGATGCGCGACCTACAGACGGGAATCACGTACGTGAACGCCGGCACGACCGGCGCCGAGGTGCACCTGCCGTTCGGCGGCACGAAGGAAACGGGCAACGGCCACCGCGAAGCCGGACAGGCTGCCCTCGACGTCTTCACGGAGTGGAAGTCGATCTACGTCGACTACAGCGGCAAGCTGCAGCGCGCGCAGATCGACAACACGTAAACGAAGGGGCCCCGCGTGGAGCCCCTTCGGTACCTCCCTCAATGTCCGACCTACTTCGTCGGGACCCCTTCTCGTGCCATGTAGCTGTTCTCGTCGTTCGCGACGAGCCCGTTCGGATATGTCCCCTCGCAAGTCGAGGGCGGGGTTGTCGGCGTCCCGGTGCCCGGGCAGAGGAACAGCTCGGGATCACGGGTATCCGACCAGATCGGCAGCGCGTTGTTGCCCGCCGTGTCCAGCCAGATGTAGTCGCCGAAGAACTGCCCGCCTCCGTTCGCATCCGGGAACTGCGTCGGCGGCGGCATCGACGACGACGTGACACGCTCGCTGCCGAACTTCACGAGATCCTTGCTGCCCGACAGCGTCATGTCGGACCAGCCCGTCCACTCGTCACCCGGCACAGACGGCGAGCCGGTCGGCTTGCCGTACTGCCGGTCGTAGTAGTCGACCGCGAGCTTGCCGTCCTTCGTGAACGCCGCCCACTGGAACCACTGATCCGAGTTCGACTGGCCTGGATCCTGGTTGACGGTCGTCTCGGTGCGCGGGTCCGTCGTCGTCCCGGTAAACGTGGCGCCGCCGTCGTTCGAGACGCTGACCAGGATGTCGTTATTGCACGCTCCCGGTGTCTTGACGCCGGTGTAGAGCGGCTCGCCGAACGGCGAGAAGCCGGTCGGTGTGCACCCGTTCGACTCGTTCGAGTGCTGGTTGATGTACGAGCCGAACGTGATCGCAACCTGGTTCGCGTTCTTCGGGTTGACGCCGCCCGCCGCGTAATTCGTCGCGCGGAAGACGGAGTCCGACGTCGGCCCCTTCTCGGGCACGCAGGAGCGCCCCAAGTCGGAGCCCTGATAGGTCGCGCAGTCGGGCAGGTCGTAGTAGTCGCTGACCTTGATCGGTGCCGAGAACGTCTGGCCGCCATCGGTCGACTTCGCGAGCAGCACTTGGTAGTTGTTCGCGGACGTGTTGCCGAGGTTCGCCCCGCTGTCGTTGAAGTTCGACCACGCCACGTACAACGCGCCGTCCGGCCCCGTGAACGGATCGGAGAACGTGTTTTCGTTGCAGTTCCCGTTCGGCGTTCCGGCGCCGTAGGTGAACGTGCAGAGCGGGCTGTCCTTGCTCACGAGCACGCGCGGCGAGAACGTCTCGCCGTAGTCGCTCGAGTGGGTCTCGTAGATGTAAGCGGACCCGTCAGCCGCGAACTCCGTCCACGTGACGTAGATCCGGTCCTGATACGGGCTGCCGACGGTGTCGTCGATCGCCATCAACGCCTTGTCCTCGAGCACAGCGCCCGAGCCGGCGGTGTCGTTGAACTCGGTCGTCGGGCGGGCCGGGAAGTTCCACGAGGCGCCGTCGTTCTGCGTCGAGCGGAAGACGTAGAACGCGCTCGACTGGTCCGGGTTCGGGGAGACACTGCTGCCGCGGTTGAACATCTGGCAGCTGATGTACGCGTTGCCCTTCGTGTCCCAGGCGACGGACGTGTCGCCGCCCGCTTGCCAGTACTCGCGCGCAAAACCGCCGAAATCCGTTCCGCGTGTGAACGACATCGGCACCGTCGAGTCGCTCCAGCTGTTGCCGCCGCTGAGCGAGTACCCGGCGTAGCAGTTGCCGTCGCCGCGACGGTAGTCGTTCTGGCTCGCGACGACGTGATTCGGATTGTTCGGATCGGCGGCGATCGACTCCTCGTTCTGCGCCTGGCCGCGGCCGGCGAGATCCGGATCGGAGACGTTCTCGCACTCCTGGTTCACCTTGACGTTGTCACCCTGGTTCTCTTCGCAGCCGTTACTGCCGGACGCGAAGTAGTTCTGGCCGCCGCCACCCGGCCCTCCGCCGGGGCCCGGTGCGGGTGCGAAGCTCGCGGGCGGACAGGCGTCGTCGGCCTCGTCCGGCTCGTCGCCACCGCTCTGTTGCGTTCCGCAAGCTGCGGTCGTCGCGGCATGGATGCTCGGAGCGCTCCCCTTGACCGGAGTCGCCGGCCCGAGCCCCATCTGGAGTGCTCCTGATACGAGTTTCTTTTGGATCGGACTGAGCGAGCTGTACGAGATTCCGCGTGCACGGCCTGACGGTGACGCCGCTCCTGCGATCGCGATCGACGAGATCGCGATCGCGGCAACCAGTGCCTGCAGGGATCGCTTGCCCATGCAATCACCCCCCTAATGGATGGTTGAACTGCGGAATCTTTTCAAGGCGGTTACGCTCGCCGCCGGATGAACCGAAAGCTCGTCGTCTTCGTGCCCGCCGAAGCGCTCGACGCTGTGCGCGACGCTCTCTTCGATGCAGGCGCCGGACGCATCGGGGATTACGAACGTTGTTCATGGTTTGTGGAAGGAACCGGCAGTTTCCGCGCGCTTGCCGGCGCGAATCCCGCTGTCGGCGAGGTGGGCGCCGACGAGAACGTTCGCGAGCTTCGGCTCGAGACCGTGTTTCCGGCCGACCGCCACGACGAGATCGTCGCGGCGTTGCGCGGCGCGCATCCGTACGAGGAGCCGGCCTTCGACATCTACGCACTTCTGTGAAGGCGAAGCTCTTCACCGACGGCGGTGCGCGCGGCAACCCGGGACCTGCCGCGTTCGCCTATGTGCTCGAAGCCGAGGACGGGACCGTGCTCGCTTCGCACGGCGAGCGGATCGGCGTCGCGACGAACAACGTCGCCGAGTATCGTGGCCTCGTCGCCGGGCTCGCAAAGGCCGTCGAGTTGGCCGTGCCCGACGTCGAGGTCGTCTCGGACTCGGAGCTGCTCGTCAAGCAGATGCTCGGCGAGTACCGCGTCAAGAACGAGGCGTTGCGCGAGCTCTCGCTCGAAGCCGCGCGCCTCGCCCGGCAGCTCGATCGCGTGGCCTATCGTCACGTGCGCCGGGCGCACAACGAGCTGGCCGACCGGCTCGTGAACGAAGCGCTCGACTCTGGCTAGACTGAGCCCGCTACGCGGATGTAGCTCAGTTGGCTAGAGCGTCTGCTTGCCATGCAGAAGGTCGTGGGTTCGAGTCCCATCATCCGCTCTCCGCGGTATTGACAGAACCATCACATTTGAGCCTGCGGCCGGCTGAGATTCGTCGCTACGCTGGAACCATGTTCGAATGGATTGGAATCGTGGCTCTCTACGCGGTCGGCATGGGTATGTGTCACTGGCTCGGTGGGATCGGCTCAGCTGCCGATGCGATCCAGAGCTGGGGACGCACGTCTCTAAGTCCTGCCCGGCAGTAACGCCGGGACAAGCAGCGCACCGCCGAAGACAAGCGAGTCGATCGTCCGGTTGGACGAGTCGGCGAGGTGGCTCGAGACGCTGTTCGTCGAGATCCAGTAGATCGCCAGCAGCCCCGCGAAGGAGAGCAGCAGCCACGCCGTCCCGAAGGCGGCCGGGCGGTAGCGACGCAGTACGAAGCTGCCCACGATGCCGGCGAAGACGATCGGCACGAGCAGGCCGAACGCGCCGAACTGCGTGATCTGCGTCCAGAGCTCGCTCGCGGACGGCTCGACACGGCTTCGGTGATGCCAGAGGTACGTCGGGTTGAAGAGGTTCGAGATCGAGTACTCGGCGATCTTGACGTGGTGGATCCAGATCCAGATGCGCCACGGAAGGTCGATCGCGACGACGGCGGCAGCGCCGAAAGCGAGCGGCCGCAAGCGAGCACGGCCGCCGGCGAGGGCCGCCGCGAGAAAGGCGGTCAGCGCAAAGACCTCACCCTCGTTCTTCGTCAGCGCCGCGGCACCCAGGAAGAGCGTCGCCGCGGGCAGCATCCCGCCGGCGCCGGTCCGCAGCCACGTTGCAAGCGCCGCGACGCCGAGCGCGACGAAGATCGCAAGCGGCATGTCGGCGAGATTCGACTGCAGCTGGTCGTAGAACGTCGACGTGGTGATCGAGGCGAGCAGGACCGCGGCCAGGAGCAACTGCGAAGCGTAGGCACGCAGCAGACACCAGCCGCCGCCGACGAAAGCAACGGCGAACCCGAAGAGCTGGAGGTGGATCACGGTCGGATCGAATGTGTGCATGAACCGCGAGTCGACTGCTTCGAGGCCGGGAAGGAGCAACGGATGCTGCAGCGCCTGGTACGACGCCGCGGAATCCGTGAAGACCGGCGCGAGTGGATGCCCGAAGTCGTAG
>DASYAO010000165.1:0-2108 GCA_036501285.1 Gaiellaceae bacterium | reverse complement strand
CGGAAGACTGCCGTCAGGAGCAGGAACGAGAGGAAGACGACGACTCCGATGAAGAGCGGCAGCTTGCCGCTGAGCACGCCCGAGAAGTCGTCGAAGATCGCGGTCTGTCCGCCGATCAGAACATGCAGGCCGTCGCTGCTCGCAGCGGGCACGACCCGGTTGCGGAGGAGGTGGAGCAGTTTCGTGGTCGATGCATCCTGCGGTGAGCCTGTCGGGTAGACGTCGGCGGTCGCGACGCCCGGCCCGCCGGCCTCGGAGCGGATCAGCTTCGGTGCGGTCACGCGCACGACGCCGCTCGTCGTGGCGATCGCGGCCGTGACTTTCCTGAACGCGGCCTCCTGGCCCGGCGTGTCGACCTGGGCGACGAGCTGCAGCGGTCCGTTGTAACCGGGGCCGAAGCCTTTGGCGAGCAAGTCGTACGCCTTGCGAGTCGTCGTGCCTGACGGGTCGGATCCGGAATCGGCGGAGCCGAGGCGCATCGAGAAGAACGGGACGGCAAGGATCACCATCACCGCGGCGGCTGCGATCGCGACCACTGCGGGCCGGTCCCTCACGATGCGGGCCCAGCGACCCCAACCCGGCGACTCGTCGTTGCTTGTCAGCTCTCCCGCTTTGAGGCGGCGCCGCGCCTTGCGGCCGAGCACACGGGGACCGAAGAAACCGAGCAGAGCCGGCAGGAGCGTCAACGCCGCGATCACCGTGAAGAGGACAGCGATGCTCGCTGCGATCGCGACCCCGTAGAGGAAGCTGACGCCGAGCGCGAACATGCCGAGCAGGGCGATGCAGACCGTGATCCCGGCGAACATGACCGCCCGGCCGGAGGTGTCGACCGCATCGACGATCGCCTCCGCGACCGGCTTCCCGCGTTGCAGCCCCTGTCGAAAGCGAGTGACGATGAAGAGCGCGTAATCGACACCGACGCCGAGGCCGATCAGCAACGAAAGCTCCGAGCTGAACGAGGGCATGCTCAGCAGGTGGGAGAGGAGCGAGATCACCGCGACCGAGCTGCCAAGCGCGATCCCGGCGGTCAGCAGCGGCAGTGTCGCGGCGAGCAGCGAGCCAAAGACGAGCAGCAAGACGACGAGCGCCGCGGCGGCGCCGAGTCCGGTGCTGCTGACACTCGCTCCGTTTGCGGCCTTTGCGACCTGGCCCTCGACCTCGACCTCGACGCCATGCCCCGCTCCGGCTCTCGCCGTGTCGACGAACTGCTTCGCCTCGGCCGCGGTGATCTTCGGCGCCTGCTTCTTCAGCGTCACATTCGCGAACGCGACCTGACCCGAGCTCGACATCTGCGCCGTCCCGGCCGGCGCGTAGGGCGAGGACACCGAGGCGACGTCCGGGAGCGCCGCGACCTTGCCGAGCATCGCTTCGACCTGCGCGCGAACAACGGTGTTGCTCAGCTTGCCCTTGGCGACTGCGACAACGATCTGCTCGCGGTCGCCCGCTGCCGTCGGCGCCACCTTCTTGAGCAGGGTCAGCGCCTCGAAACTCTGCGTGCCGTTGAGCGTGAAGCTGTCCTTGTAGGCGCTGCCGACGCTCTGGCTGATCACGCTCAATCCGATCAGGGCGACGAGCCACCCGGCGACGACAACACGACGATGCCTGACACACCAGGCGGCGACAGCTCTCATTCTTAAGGCCTTCCTCTCGGGACGTTTGGATTCCGTACTGAGACAGTGGTGTATCAATATCTTGCATGGCTGTCAAATGAGAGCTATTGTCGCTCCATGCCCGGAAGCCCTGCAGCAACAGGCGCGCCTCGTCACGACCGCACCGCAACGGCGATCCTCGACGCCGCCGCCCGCCTCTTCTCAGAGGAGGGAGCGAACGCGAACATGGCCGACGTCGCAGCCGCCGCCGGCATCAGCCGCGCCACCCTCTACCGCTACTACCCCCACCGAGAAGCGCTGCTCGAAGCGCTCGCCGCCTACGCACTCGCCGATGCTGCAAGCCGCCTCGCCGACGCGGGTCTCGAGCGCGCCCCCGTCGAGGAGGCAATCGAAAGAATCGTGCGCGCGATCGTCGCCGTCGGCGACCACTACGCCGTCCTCGTCCACGAACAGGTCAAGTTCGACCCAACCGACGCCGAGCGGCTCCTCGGGGCACCG
>DASYAO010000164.1:0-9433 GCA_036501285.1 Gaiellaceae bacterium | reverse complement strand
CGGCGTTGCCTCCATAGGCTCCTTTACATGTTGCACTGGAGCCATAAGCTTCCTGCGGTAGTCCTCGTGGCCCTCGCCGTTGCGGCACTTTTCGGCAAGGGAACCCCGACCGGCTTCTTCTGGTAGCCCAAACCACGCGCTAGTCGCGTCTGCGCTGAAGGGTCTCGCTTGCGGGGCCCTTTCGCATGTCCGGGCCTTCAATTCCCTCGAATGGGTGAGATAGGCGTTCCGGAGCCGAATCCCCTAGAGGAGGGATGGCACCGGCGGACGCCTCTTTCTAGGCTGCAGGAGCACCCGCGGTAACGGTGAACTGCGGCAACGACGGAGGTTTTGATGTTGCACTGGACGAAGCTCCCCGCGCTCATTCTCTGCGCGCTTGCCATCGCTTCGGCGCTCGGCAAGGCCACCCCGCTCGGCTTCTTCTGGTAGGAGGGGATCGGGTGGAGGCCGCGTCAGAGGCGACGGGTCGGGCGGGCACTCGAGGCACCTGGGGCCTTGGCAAGACCGAGACCCTCAGGCTGCTGCCGGTCTTCCTGCCGGTAGCGCTCCTCGGCGCCGCAGCGTCCGTCGCCGCTGCCTACGGGCTCGTCGTCAGCCCGCCGAGCGGCGGCGCCGCAGCGGGAATCGTCGTTCTGCTCGGGGCCGCGATCTTCGCCGAGGCCTACCCGGTCCCGGTCGAGCGGCTTCCCTCCGGCAGCGTCGCCCTCGCAGCCGTCTTCGTTCTCGGCGCCGGCATCCTCTACGGCTGGGAAGCAGCCGTCGTCGTCGGGCTCCTCACGCGCGTCACGCTGGAGGTCGCCGAAGGACGTCCCTTCGTCAAGCTGCTCTACAACGGAGCCGTCTACGCCATCGCAGCCTGCGCCAGCGGGCTCGCGGTAACGCCGTTCCACCTCCACGAGCCGGTCGGCCGCCGCATCCTCGAGGTACTTCTCGGCGCGCTCGCCTGGTACGTGATCAACATCCCGCTGATCGCCGCGATCGTCGCGCGCTGGGCGCGCGAGCCCTTCCGGATCGTGCTCTCGACGTCGATCCTCGGCACCGCAGTCTCGTTCGCGATCATGGCCTCGGTCAGCCTCGCGCTCGTCGCGCTCTGGGCACAGTCGCCGGTGTACGCGATCGCGCTCGCAGGGCCGCTCGTGGCCGTCGCGCTCCACCAGCGTGCGACGCACGAAGCGCTGCGCGCGATGCGGCTCGCGCAGACCGACCCGCTCACCGGCCTCGGCAACCACCGTCACTTCCAGGAGCAGCTGCAACTGAAGATCGACAGCGCCGAGCAGACGCGGCTGCCGCTCTCGGTGATCCTGCTCGACCTCGACAACTTCAAGCAGATCAACGATCGCTACGGCCATCCCGTCGGCGACAAGGTGCTCGCAGAAGTCGCCGCGCGCCTGCGTGACGCCGGCCAGTCGTTCCGCCTCGGCGGCGACGAGTTCGCGGTCGTGCTCCCCGGGCACGGCGAGGAAGCAGCTCGCCGCGTCGGCGACAAGATCGTTCGCGACCTCGGGAACGCCGAGACCGAGCACGGCGGCACCGTCAGCTTCTCCGCCGGCGTCGCCACCTTCCCGCAGCACGGCGTCGAGCGCGCCGAGCTCGTGCGCGTCGCCGACATCGCGCTCTACTGGGCGAAGGGCGAAGGCAAGAACCGCGTCCGCGTCTACAGGCCCGACATGCCGGCGATGACGCAGCTTCAGCGGCTCGCAACCGATCCCGACCGCAGCGCGCGCCTGCAGGCCGCCGCGGCGCTCGCCGGCGCAGTCGACGCGCGCGACGCGTACGTCGGCAGCCATTCGCAGCGCGTCGGCGAGTACGCGGCCGCCGTCGCCGAGCGGCTCGAGTTCCCGCCGGAGGAGATCGAGCTGATCCGGCTCGCCGGCAAGCTGCACGATCTCGGCAAGCTCGCGATCCCGGAAGAGATCCTGCGCAAGCGCGGCTCGCTCACCCCGCGCGAGCGCGAGGTGCTCGAGCGCCATCCGCAGATCGGGCAGAACATGCTCGACCCGCTCGGCATCGAGCCGATCGCCTCGTGGGTGCTGCACCATCACGAGCGCTGGGACGGCGACGGCTACCCGGGCAACCTCTCGGGCGAGCGCATCCCGATCGGCGCGCGCATCATCTTCGCCGCGGACTCCTTCGACGCGATGACGAGCGACCGCGTCTACCGGCCCGCGCTCTCCTACGACGAGGCAACCGAGGAGCTTCGCCGCTGCGCGGGCTCGCAGTTCGACCCGAATGTGATCACGGCCCTGCTCGACGAGCTCGAGACGAACGGGCGTCGGCTCTCGGTCGTCGAGGGCGGCATGAGCGACGTCGCTCCGGCCACCCAGGTCGCAGCCGAGGGCTAAGCCCTCCGGTTAGGCCGCGGGCATCCCGGGCAACGTTGTCCGGATGTGGAACCGGGCTGACGCGTTCGTCGGCGATCGCCTCGAGGGGGCCGTCCGCGCGCACCACCGGCGGCGCCTGCGCCGTACCGGCTGGGCGCGCGCGCTCGATCCGCCACGGAACGCATGGGCCGAAGGCGGCTCGCCGCCGCGCGAGGGAAACGCGCTCGAGGTGCTCGTCGACGGCGCGAACGCCCTCCCGGCGATCGCCGAGGCGATCGCCGGCGCACGCGACCACGTCCACCTCGCCGGCTGGTACTTCTCGCCCGATTTCCAGCTCGAAGACCGCGGCGCGACACTGCGCGAGCTGCTCGCCGAGACCGCCGAGCGCGTCGACGTGCGCGTGCTCGCATGGGCGGGCGCGCCGCTGCCGCTCTTCCACCCGGACCGCAAGGAGGTGCGCAAGACGTTCGAGCTCCTCGCCGGCGGCACGCGCATCCGCTACGGCCTCGACTCGAAGGAGCGGCCGATGCACTGCCACCACGAGAAGCTCGTGATCGTCGACGGCGAACTTGCGTTCGTCGGCGGAATCGATCTCACCTCGCTCGCGGGAGACCGCTTCGACACGAGCGACCATCAGGCACGCGGCTCGACGGGCTGGCACGACGCGACCGCTCGCGTGCGCGGACCGATCGTCGGGGACGTCGCCGATCACTTCGCGCTGCGTTGGCATGAAGTGACGGGCGAGCGGCTCTCACCCCAACCGTCCCTGTCGTCCGCGGGGCCGTCGACGGTGCAGCTCGTACGCACCGTGCCCGAGCACGTCTACGACGCGCTACCGGATGGTGACTTCGGCATCGTCGAGTCGTACCTCTCGGCGATCCGCGGCGCGGAGCGTTTCGTCTACCTCGAGAGCCAGTTCCTGTGGTCGCCGGAGGTGGTCGCCGAGCTCGTCGCCAAGCTCCAGCGGCCGCCCGGCGACGACTTCCGCGTCGTCGTGCTGCTGCCGTCGAAGCCGAACAACGGCCGCGACGACACGCGAGGACAGCTCGGTGTGCTCGCCGAGGCCGACGGCGGAGGGAACTGCTTTCTCGCCTGCACACTCGTACAGCCGGGCGCGCTGCCGCCGCAGGGCGTGTACGTGCACGCGAAGATCGGGATCGTGGACGACCGCTGGCTGACGCTCGGTTCGGCGAACCTCAACGAGCATTCGCTCTTCAACGACACCGAGGTGAACGTCGTCACGGACGACGCCGAAGTCGCGACCGCGGTGCGCAAGCGCCTATGGGCCGAGCATCTCGAGTGCGACGAAGACGAGCTCGGCGCGCCGGTGCACGAACTCGTCGACGAGCGCTGGCGTCCGCTCGCCGAAGAAACGCTGCAACGGATCCAGGCAGGCGAGGCGCCCGAGCGAAAGCTCGCGCGCCTCCCCCACGTCTCGCGCCGCTCGCGGCGGCTGCTAGGCCCGCTGGATGGCCTGCTCGTCGACGGGTAGCCCCGGGACGTCGGACTCGGGGCCCATGTGCATCTGCGGCATCGGCGCCTCGCGCAGGAGCAGGACGCCGAGCGCGGCGCCCGCGACCGCGAAGATCGCGCCGAGCAGAAATGCGAGGTGATAGCCGCCGACGAGCGCCGACGTCGCACTGTGCCCGGCGGCAGTCAGGCTCGACGTGCGCGAAGCAGCGAGGCTTGCGAGCACGGCAAGACCGAGTGCGCCGCCCATCATGAACGAGGTGTTGATCACGCCCGACGCGAGCCCCGCCTCCTCCTGCTCGACGTCGCCCATCGCCGCGAGCAGCACGGGGTTGAACGCGATCCCGCCGCCGAAGCCGAGCAGGACCATCGCCGGCAGCACGTCGACGACGTAGTGGCCATCGACGGGCGCGCGCGCGAGCAGCGCGAGCCCGACAGCGGCGAAGAAGAGCCCGACGCCGAGCGGCTTGCGCAGACCGAACTTCATCACGAGCATCGCCGACAGGCCGATCGAGAAAGCGCCCATGATGATGTTCGTCGGCAGGAACGCGAGGCCGACCTGCAGCGGGCTGTAGCCGAGCGCGAGCTGGAGGTACAGCGCCGACAGGAAGAATGCCGCGAAGAGCGCGGCCGCCCAGAGCATGCCGATCGTGTTCGCCGTCGAGAAGTTGCGGCCGCGGAAGAGCCGCAGCGGCACCAGCGGCACCGACACGCGCGACTCGATCGTGACGAACGCGCCGACGAGCACGATCGCACCGGCGAGCAGGCCGAGCGTCTGCGCCGACGTCCAGCCGGCCGTGTTGCCGTTGACGATCGCGTAGACCGCGAGCATCAGCGCCCCGGTTACGGTCGCCGCGCCCGCGAAGTCGATGCGTCCCTTCACGTGGCCTCCCGTCGCCGGCAGCAGGCGCAGCGAGAGCGCGACGACGATGGCGCCGATCGGCACGTTCACGAGGAAGATCCAGTGCCAGTTGAGCGTGCCGGTGAGCACGCCGCCGAGCAGCACCCCGATCGAGCCGCCGCCGGAGGCGACGAAGCCGGCGACGCCCATCGCCTTCGCGCGCTCGGCCGGCTCGGTGAAGAGCGTCATCACGAGCCCGAACGAGACGGCCGAAACGATCGCGCCGCCGACCCCCTGCACCGAGCGCGCAGCGATCAGCATCCCCGCGGACGTCGAGAGCCCGCACGCAAGCGAGGCAAGCGTGAAGACGGCGAGGCCGATCAGGAAGAGCCGGCGGTGGCCGAAGAGGTCGCCGAGCCGGCCGCCGAGAAGCAGGCAGCCGCCGTAGGTCAGCAGATAGGCGTTCAGGACCCACGCGAGCGAGTCCTGCGAGAACCCGAGATCCTTCTTGATCGACGGCAGGGCGACGTTCACGATCGTGACGTCGAGCACGATCATCAGCGTGCCCAGGCAGAGCACGTACAGGGCAATCCAACGGCTTCTATCGGTCATTGCTGGCATCTCGGCTCTCCTCTCGATCGGTTCGAAGGGTTCGACCCTCCGCCCCCGGAAAACTCATCGGCCACCCGCCGATGAGTTCTTGACGTTCTAGCGGTCCTAGCCTGTGTGACGATCGTCTTCTGCGACGTGAGCGACGTCGTCGACGCGGAAGCGGCGACGATCGACCTCATTGCCCGCCTTGCCCTCGGCGCGAAGCGCCTCGGCTGCGAGCTCAGCTTGCAGGGGGCGTCGGACGACCTTCTCGCACTCGTGTTCTTCTGCGGGCTCGGCGAGGCTTTACGCGTCGAGCTCGAGCGGCATCCCGAAGAGCGGGAAGAGCGTGGCGGTGTCGAGGAAGAACGTGAGCTCCCCGATCCGTCCCTCTGAAAGCTCGAGCACCTGCAGCGCCCACGGCTCGTAGCCACCGCCCTCGCTCGGCTTGTACTGCGCGAACGCAGGCGAGCCGTTGGCGAAGCCGACCGGGAAGACCTTCGAGCCCTTGCAGCCGATCCCGGGGCCGAACCACCACGTGAAGATGTCGTCCCGCCCTTCGAGCCACATGTCGAACGGAGGCATCGACTGCGACGCGTCCTCGCGGATCAGTGCGGTCAGCGCCCCGATGTCGTAGCGCTGGAACGCGTCCACGTAGCGGTCGAGCAGCGCGCGATCTGCATCGTCGAGCGCGGGCGGCCCGTCGCCGATCTTCGCGTCGTCGATCGTCGCGCGCGCGCGCTGGAGTGCGCTGTTCACGGAGGCCGTGGTCGTGTCGAGGAGCTCCGCGACCTCGCTCGCCTGCCAGCGCAACACCTCGCAGAGGATCAGCGCGGCGCGCTGGCGCGGCGGCAGATGCTGCAGCGCCGCGATGAAAGCGAGCCTGATCGTGTCGTGCTCGACCGCGACGTCGGCGGGATCGGGGATCGGCTGGATCCACGTCGCCTCGTCGCGCACGTTCAGGTTCTCGGCGACCGGCTCCTGCGCCGGGCCGAGGTCCATCGGCATGATCCGCCGCTCCTTGCTGCCGAGCATGTCGAGGCAGACGTTCGTGGCGATCCGGTAGAGCCACGACTTGAGTGCGGCGCGCCCCTCGAACCGGTCGTAGGCGCGCCACGCGCGGATGAAGGTCTCCTGTACCGCGTCCTCGGCCTCGAACGGCGAGGCGAGCATGCGGTAGCAGTAGCCCGTCAGGTCGCGGCGGTACTCCTCGAACGTCCGCTCGAGCTCGCGGGTCTCGGTTCCTGCCGACCCCTGCATCACGGGCATCGTACGCTCACCTCGTACCTTGGACGGAGCTCGAACCGGAAACTCATCGGTGATCACCCTCGACATCACAATTTCGCTCGACGGCTACGTCGCCGGCCCCCACCCGACGCTCGAGGCGCCACTCGGCGAGGGCGCAATGGGCCTGCACGAATGGCTGTTCGCGGCAGCGAGCTGGCGCTCGCGTCACGGACACGAGGGCGGCGAGGCGACCGCCGATTCGGATGTGTACGAGGAGATGGTGTCGGCCACGGGCGCCCAGATCATGGGCCGGCGGATGTTCAGCGGCGGGGCCGGGCCGTGGGAGAGCGACCCGAACGCGGGCGGCTGGTGGGGCGACGACCCGCCGTTCGGGATCCCGGTCTTCGTGCTCACCCACCACGAACGCGAGCCGCTCGTTCTCGGTACGACGACGTTCACGTTCGTCACCGGCGGCATCGAGCAGGCGCTCACGCTCGCGCGGGAGGCAGCCGGCGGCCGGAACGTCGCGATCGCGGGCGGCGCGTCGGCCGCACAGCAGTTTCTCGGCGCGGGGCTCGTCGACGAGCTGCAGCTGCACATCGCGCCCGTTCTGCTGGGGGCAGGCCTGCCGCTCTTCGGCGGCGTCGGCCCACTCGAGCTCGAGCCCCTGCGCGTGCTCGATTCCCCGCGCGCGAGCCACCTGCGCTACCGCGTCAGCCGCTGACCTCGAGCACGACCTTCCCTTTCTTCCCACGCTCGGCGAGGTGCTCGAAGGCGGCGCGCGCATCGGCGAGCGGGAATACGGAGTCGATCTGCGGGCGCAGTCGTCCTTCGCCTGCGAGCCGCGAGATCTCCGCGAGCTGCTCGCTGCTCGGCTCGACGACGAAGTAGGTGACGCCGTCGGACTCGTGCGCGACGGAGACGGCCTTGCCGCCGTCGCGGAGCTCGGCCTTCGCGCGTTCGAGCTGCTCGCCGCCGGCGGTGTCGAAGACGACGTCGGCGTCTGCCTCGACGAGCTCGGCGCCGCGCCACTCCGCAAGCTGCACCGCGAGGTGGCCGACGCCGCCGGTCTGGCCCGTGATCAGCACGCGCTGCCCGCGCTCGAGCCCGCCGTGGACGAAAAGGGCCTGCCAGGCAGAGAGCGCCGGAAGCGGCAACGCAGCCGCCTCGACATGCGAGAGCGACGACGGCTTCGGCGCGAGCAGCGCGGTCGCGATCGTTGCGTACTCTCGCGCAACGCCGTCGCGGTCGAAGTCGGTGAGCGCGAACACCTCGTTTCCCTGCTCGTCGACGCCGGAGAGCTCGTACGACGGGATTGCCGGCAGCCGGTCGACCGGCCATTCGAGCTCGTCGCGCGTAAGCGCCGCCGCGCGGACGCGCACGAGCGTCTCGCCCGGGGCGGCCGTCGGCGGCTCGAGCTCGTCCACCGCAAGTCCGTCCAACCCTGGTGTGTGAAGTCTGATCGTGATCATGCACGTTACCTTACCAGGAAGATACTTCCTCGGCAGCTATAGTGGAGCCGATGGCCGATCACCTCGACGAGATCGTGGCCCAGTGGCGGCGCGAACGGCCCGACCTGAACATGTCCTCGCTCGGGATCATGGGGCGCCTCTTCCGCAGCGCCGAGCTCGCCGACGCGGTGCTCGGCGAGCGGCTGGCCGAAAACGCCCTGCAATCGGGGTGGTTCGATGTGCTCGCCGCGCTCCGCCGCGCGGGGTCGCCCTACGAGCTGAACCCGAGCGAGCTCGGCAGCGCGATGATGCTCTCGTCCGGCGGCGTGACGAAGCGGATCGATCGCCTCACCGCCGCGGGCCTCGTCGCGCGGCGCCCCGATCCCGGCGATCGCCGCGGCACGCTCGTGCGCCTGACGCGACGCGGCAAGAACCTGATCGACCGCGCAATCACCTCGCACGTCACGAACGAGGACGAGCTCCTTCGCTCGCTCTCCCCCACCGAACGCCGCTCGCTCGACGCGCTCCTCCGCAAGCTGCTTGCGGGGCTCGAGTCCTAGCGGGCGAGGCGGCTGACGAGCGTCGCGGCGGTCGCGATCCCGACCACAACCGCGACGAAGAGCACGCCGAAGTCGAGCCAGAGATTCGCGTTCGTGCCGATCAGGAAGCCGCGCAGCCCGTCGACCTCGTACGAGAGCGGGTTCACCTTGGCGAGGACGCGCACCCAGCCCGGCATGATCGAGACCGGGTAGAGCGCGTTCGAGGCGAAGAAAAGCGGCATCGTGATCATCGAGCCGATGCCCATCAGCCGGTCGCGGCGCAGCACGACGCCGGCGATCGTCATCGAGAGACAAGAGAAGAAGCCGGCGCCGAGCATCACCATCGCAAACGCACCGAGGATGTGGACCGCATTCGTCGTCAACGAAACCCCGAGCGCCGCCGCGAGCAACAGCACGACGATCACCTGCACGAGCGCGCGGATGCCCGACGCGAAGCACTTGCCGATGATGAATGCCGAGCGCGGCGTCGGCGTCACGAGCAGCTTCGTCAGCACACCCGAGTCGCGCTCCCAGATGATCTGGATGCCGTAGAAGATCGCGACGAACATCCCCGACTGCGCGACGATGCCGGGCGCGAGGAAGTCGAGATACGGGACGTTTCCGGTCGGGATCGCGTGGATGCGGTTGAACGTCTCGCCGAAGATCAGCATCCACAGCACCGGTTGCGCCGCGCGCGTGACGAGCTCGGTGCGGTCGTGACTGATCTTCTGGAGCTCGACGATGCAGAACGTCAGGACGCGGCTCGGAAAGCGGCGCCAGACGCCCGGAACCTCAACCGACGCGCCGAGCGGTGCGGCGAGCGCCTCTGATCTCACGCAACCCTCCTCTCGCTTCGCCGGATTCGTCGACGCCGTAGCCGGTGAAGTGCCGGAAGACGTCCTCCATCGTGGCGACTGGACCGACCTCGTCCTTCAGCTCTTCCGGCGTTCCGACCCTCTCGATCTTGCCGAGGTGCATGATCGCGACCCGGTC
>DASYAO010000163.1:0-6707 GCA_036501285.1 Gaiellaceae bacterium | reverse complement strand
TCGACGGGCTGGTGCGTCGGGCCGTCCTCCCCGAGCCCGACCGAGTCATGTGTCCACACCCAGACGACGGGAAGCTCCATCAGCGCGGAGAGCCGCACCGCCGGGCGCATGTAGTCGCTGAAGATCAGGAACGTCGAGCCGAACGGCTTCACGGTGCCGCCGTGCACGGCGATGCCGTTCACGATCGAGCCCATTGCGTGCTCGCGGATGCCGAACGCGATGTTGCGGCCCGACCAGCGCGAGCTGAAGAGGCCGCCGCCTTCGAACTCGGTGTACGTCGACTCGACGAGGTCGGCGGCGCCGCCGATCATCGTCGGCACGGCGTCCTTGAACGCCTGCATCACTTTCTTGCCGGCGGCCCGCGTCGCGAGCTTCTCGCCGGGCGGGAAGTCGGGTGGCTCCCATGCGCCGATCCGGCCCTCGTAGGCGCGGTCCCACGACTCACGCTCATGCGGGTAGAGCTCCGACCAGCGCTCGAACGCAACCCTCCATTCCGACTCGAGCTCGATTCCACGATCGACGACATTGCAGTGCTCACGGACCGTATCGGGCACGACGAAGTGCTCGTCCGGATCCCAGCCGAGCGCCTCCTTCGTCGCGCGCACCTCGTCTTCGCCGAGCGGCGCGCCGTGCGCCTTCGAGGTATCGACGGCATGCGGCGCGCCGTAGCCGATGTGACTCCGCACGACGACAAGCGACGGCTTCGACGTTTCCGCGCGTGCCTCTGCAATCGCGGAGCGCAGCGCTCCGAGATCGTTGACGTCGTCGACCCACTGCACGTGCCAGCCCTGTGCTTGCAGCCGCTCGCCCGCGTTCTCGACCGTGAACGAGATCGACGTCGTACCGTCGATCGTGATCCGGTTGTCGTCGTAGAAGTAGACGAGCTTGCCGAGGCCGAGCTGCCCTGCGATCGACGCGGCCTCGTTCGAGACGCCCTCCATCAAGTCGCCGTCGGAGCAGATGACGTAGACCCGGTGATCGACGATCGTGTGACGCGGTCGGTTGAAGCGGTCGGCCAGGAACCGTTCGGCGATCGCCATGCCGACGCCGTTCGCGAAGCCCTGGCCGAGCGGCCCTGTCGTCGTCTCGACTCCCGGCGTATGCCGGTACTCGGGATGACCGGGCGTCGCCGACTGCCACTGGCGGAAGCGCTTCAGCTCCTCGAGCGAGAGGTTGTAGCCGGCGAGGTGCAGCGCGCAGTACTGGAGGATGCAGGCATGGCCCGCGCTGAGCACGAACCGATCGCGGTTCGGCCACTGCGGATTCGACGGCGAATGCCGCATCGTCTCCGTGTAGAGCAGATGCGCGAGCGGCGCGAGCGCCATTGCCGTGCCGGGATGCCCTGCATTCGCCTGCTGCACGGCGTCCATCGAGAGCGTCCTGATCGCGTCGATCGAGAGCTCGGTGATGTCCGTTTTCGGCACGCTGCCTCCCGTTTTTTCGGCGTCTGCGCTCGACAGTATCGAGTTTCCCTGGATCGAGGGAGAGACAGCTTGCGCCCGGCTGCCGAAGATTCGAGAGGCGTCCGGAAGGTCAGGCCGGGCGCCTTCTTTTTTGGTCCTTTGTCGGGTGCCAGGCTCGAGAGCCCGGCACCCGGTCAACTTTTTCTAGAGCGGGATCTCGATCCGGAAGCAGGTGCCCTCGCCGGGTTGCGAACGGAAGGTGATCCGGCCGTCGTGGGCCTCCGTGATCGCCTTCGTGATCGCAAGCCCGAGGCCGGTCCCCGGAATCGCCTGGTCGGTCGCGGTCGACGAGCGGAAGAAGCGCTGGAAGAGCCGTTCCTGCTCCCCTTTCGGAATACCGATGCCCGTGTCCTCGACTTCGACGACTCCGTTCTCGCCGTCTGCGAAGACGCGCGTCGTGACACGGCCGCCTGCCGGCGTGAACTTGACTGCATTCGAGATCAGGTTTGCCACGAGCTGACCGAGGCGCGCGCGGTCGCCGCGCACGTCCACCGCGCCGTTCCGCTCGAAGAACAGCTCGACGTCGTGCGAGCGCGCATCTGCGCCTGCCGACTCGATCACCTCGGCGACGACCTGGTCGAGCGAGACGCCGTCTTCGAGCTGCAAGTGCAACCCACCGGCGTCGAGCCGCGCGACGAAAAGCAGGTCGCCGACCAACCGCTGCAAACGCTCCGAGCTCCGGTGCACGATGCCGAGGAATCGGTTCTGCTCCGCCGAGAGCTCGCCGGCCTCGCCCTCGCGCAGCATCTCGATGAAGCCCATCATCGACGTGAGCGGCGTGCGCAGCTCGTGTGAGACCGTCGCGACGAACTCGTCCTTCAGCCGGTCGAGCTCGCGCTCCTGGGTCACCTCGCGAAGCGTCCAGATCCTGCCGATCAAACCGCCCTCGCCGCGCACCGGAGCCGTGTAGCCGACGAACGTGCGCGAGGAGTCGGCGAGCACGAACTCGTCGGCGGACGGCACCTCAGGGTGCGTGCGCAGGCGCTCCATCGTTGAGACGTATCGCTCGCTATCCGCGATTCGCTCCGAGATCGAGAGCAGCTGGTCGACGACATTGCGGCCGCCGCGCATGCCGAGCTCCACCGTAAGCCGTCGCATCGGCCGGTTCGCGATCTGCACTTCGCCGGCGAGATCGGTGAGCACGATGCCGTCGACGGTCGAGTCGAGCACCGAGCGCAGCTCGGTCGCGAGCCGCTCGAGGTCGCGGTTCTGGCCGGCGAGCTCGATCTGCTGGCTCTCGATTGACTCCGCCATCGAGTTGAAGTTGCTCGCAAGCACGCCGATCTCGTCTTCGCCCGCGACGGAGACGCGCTCCTGGAAGTGGCCCGAGGCGAGCCGCTGCGCCGCCGTCGCCACACGGCGCACGGGCTCGACAACGCGACGTGAGACGTAGAACGCGTAGAGGCTGATCAGGATGAGAGAGCCGGCAAGACCGACGCCGCCGAGCACGATCGCGTAGCGCTCGGTGCGGTCCGCACGCGCGCGCGACTTGTCTGAGCGCGCCTGCTCGGAGTCGACGAAGGTCTTGAACTCGGCGCGGAGCCGGTCCTCCTGGCGCAGACCGGCGCTGTTCAGCACGAGCTCCTTCGCCTTCGCGGGATCGCGCGCAGCGATCTCGACTACGAGCACGCCCCAGGTGTTGCCGTACTGCCTGACGCCCGCCGCGAGCGTCTGCGAACGTGCTTCACGAATAGCCACGCCCTGGGAGAGCTGCACGAGCTGCGCCGACACGCTCTTGAACTGCTTCGTGGTCGCGACGAGCGGCCCGAGATAGAGGCCGTTGCGTGTGATCGCGTAGCGTCGGGCATCGCTCTCGAGGTCGAGCACGAGCTGCTCGAGCTCATTCGCGGTGGCGACGATCTTCTCCGAGTGCCCGCGGGACGACTGCTGCCGGCGGACATCGACGAGTGTGACGAGCAGGATCACGAACGCGGCGCCGATGAGCACGCAGAGCGAAATGGTTGCGAGCAGGAGCCGCCGCTGAAGACTCCTCTGCATACCCCGTATTGAACACCGGTGCCAGGCGCGAGCCTGGGAATCGCCACACTAGGCGGGCCATGGCAGTCGTGATCGCAGCCAATCTCCGCAAGGAAATCGCAGGCTCGCCCCTCTTCGAGGGAGTCTCGTTCAAGGTCGAGCGGGGCGACCGGCTGGCGCTCGCCGGGCCGAACGGAGCGGGCAAGACGACCCTCCTACGGGCCCTCGCGGGCGAGACCTCGCTCGAGGGCGGGGAGGTCGCGTGGGAAAAGGGAGCGCGAGTCGCGCTCCATGACCAGCGTCCGCCCGCGACGAGCACGAAGCCGCTCCGTGACTACGTGCTCGCGGGAACGGCCGACCTCGCGGCCGTGGAGCAGGAGCTGCGCGAGCTGGAGCGGGCGATGGCCGCCGGCGCGCACGATCCGCAGACGCTCGCCCGATACGGCGGCGCACAGGCGAGGCTCGAACACGCGGGCGGTTACGACTGGCGCGAACGGGCGACGTCGGTCGTGCGCGGGCTCGGATTCTCGGATGCCGATCTCGAGCGTCCGCTCGACTCGTTCTCCGGCGGCGAGCTGACGCGCGCGTCGCTCGCGCGCGCGCTCGCCTCGCAGCCGGATTTGCTTCTTCTCGACGAGCCGACGAACCATCTCGACATCGAATCGATCGAGTGGCTCGAGGAGCTGCTGAAGTCGATCGACGCCGCGTTGATCCTCGTCGCGCATGACCGCTGGTTCCTCGAGGCGGTGACGACGGCGGTGCTCGAGCTACAAGGTGGGCGCTCGACGTACTTTCCCGGCGAATGGCACGTATGGCGGCGCGAACAGGCCGCGCGCGCGCTGCACGCTGCGCGCACGGCAGAGCGGCAGGCGGACGAGCTCGAGCGGCTCGAGCGATTCGTCGAGCGGTTCCGCTACAAGGCGTCGAAGGCGAAGCAAGCGCAGTCGAAGCTGAAGCAGATCGACAAGATCCGCGGCCAGCGTGCCGAGGCCGCAGCGGCAAGTCGCGTGCTCGGGTTCGAGTTCCTGAAGCCGAAGCGGTCGGGACGGATCGTGATCGAAGCGGAGGCGCTCGAAGTCGACGTTCCCGGGCGCACGCTCGTGCGCGACGCGTCGTTCGCGCTCGAGCGCGGCGAACACGTTTCGCTGGTCGGCCCGAACGGCGCCGGCAAGACGACGCTGCTCGAGACGATTCTCGGCCGCCGTCCTGCGGCATCAGGCAACGCGCGGCTCGGCCACGACGTGCAGCCTGCGTACTTCTCCCAGCATGAGGCGGAGCTCGACGAGCGCGGCTCGGTGCTCGAGGCGACGATGGGCGCGACCGGACTCAAGCGAAACGAGGCGCAGGCGCTCCTCGGCCGTTTCCTCTTCTCTGGCTGGGACGCGCACGAGAAGCCGGTCGTCGCGCTTTCGGGCGGTGAGCGGAGGCGACTCACGCTTGCACACGTCGTCGCGAGCGGCGCGAACCTACTCGTGCTCGACGAGCCGACGAACCATCTCGATCTCGAAAGCCGGGAGTCGCTCGAGCTCGCGCTCGAGGCGTTCCCGGGAACGGTGCTGCTCGTCTCGCACGACCGCGCGCTTCTCGACGCCGTGTCGAGACGTCTGCTTGCGATCGAAGGCGACAGGATCGTCTCCTATGCGGGCGGCTGGGCCGATTACCAGCAGCGGCGCGGTCCCGATCCCGAGCCCGCTGCAGCACCGCCGCCGAAGAAGAAGGAGCCGAGGGAGCCCGCGCGCCCGAAGGGCCCGACGGCACTTGAGCTCGTCGAGCGCGAGATCGCCCGCGGCGAGGAGCACGTCGCCGACCTCGAGCGTCAACTCGCCCACGACTGGGCGAACGTCGACCTCGTCGCGGCGCATCGCGCTGCGCGCGACGACCTCGCGGCGCTGCTCGACCGCTGGGAAGCGCTCTTCGACGGTTAGTTACTGCTCGAGCGGCGCGAGCGTCAGGCCGGAGCCCTCGAGCTGCTCGTGGTAGTGCTCGGCCTGCTCGCGATGTCCCGACCAGACGACGGCCTGACCGGAGTTGTGGATCGTGTTCGCAAGGCGCATGCCCTTGTCGTAGTCGATGCCGGGGATCGTCTGCGCGAGTGCGAATGCGACACCCTCGAAGGTGTTGTGGTTGTCGTTCAGGACGATCACGCGCCAGGCACCTTCGGTGCCCGAGCCGGTTCCCTGGTCAAGGTGTTCCTTCGGAGGGTTGAGAGTCGTCGTCACGTCGCTTCAAAAGTAGCGATCACTGCGTCGGCGATCACGCGCAGTGGCCTGCCCGATACCTGACTGGCTTTGCGCAGCCGCGCGAACGCATCATTTTCACTGAGCTTCTCGCGCTCCATCAGCAGGCCCTTCGCGCGCTCGATCATCTTGCGGTCGGCGAGCGCCTGCGAGAGCGAGTCGGCGTCGGCGCGCACGGCGACGAGCTCTTCGTAGCGCGCCTTCGCGAGCTCGATCGCGGGCACGACGTCCTGCTCGCGGAACGGCTTCATGAGGTAGCCGTAGACGCCGGCCTCGGCCGCGCGGTCGACGAGCTCGCGCTGGTCGAACGCAGTCAGCATGACGATCGGGATCGGGCGCTCCTCGAGCATGCGGCGTGCCGCCTCAATGCCGTCGAGTCGCGGCATCTTCACGTCCATCAGCGCGAGATCCGGTTCGTGCTCCCGCGCAAGCTCGACTGCCTCCTGGCCGTCGCGCGCCTCGGCGACGACTTCGTAGCCCGCGCCCTCGAGCAGGCCGCGCAGGTCGAGGCGGATGATCGTCTCGTCCTCTGCGATCAAAAGTCTCATGCCGGAAAGCGCACCTCGGCGCGCGTGCCGCCGTTTGCGGTGAGCTCGAGCGTGCCGCGCAGCTCGTCGCGCACGAGCGCGCGCACGATCGAGAGGCCGGTGCCTTCAGTGGACCTGGGGCCGATACCGGGGCCGTCGTCCGTGATCGCAAGCACGACGTCGCCGTTTCGGCGGTGAAGGCCGACTTGCACGTGACCGCCGCCGTGCTCCAGCGCGTTCCCGAGCAGCTCGGAGAAGACGAGCGCGAGCGCCGTTGCCTGCGCGCCGTCGAGGGAGACCGGCTCGAGCTCCTCGTCGACCGCACGACCGTCGGCAACGCCCTGGACGAGCGTCGCGCGGAGGCGCCCGAGCAGGTCGGCGAGGTCGACGTCGTCATCACGACGCTCGGTGAGGAGCTCGTGCACAGCCGCGATCGCGAGGATGCGATTGACGGAGTCCTCGAGCGCCTTGCGCGGATCGATGGCTCCGCTCGCGCGCGCCTG
>DASYAO010000162.1:0-6939 GCA_036501285.1 Gaiellaceae bacterium | reverse complement strand
AGTCCTTCGTCGGACCGAAGATGCGCTCGCAGAAGAGACCGTCGCGCTCCGGCTTGAGCGTGCGGTAGTTGATCGTCTCCGGCTTCGTGACCTCGCCCGAGGACCAGTCGCGGATCTGCTTGCTCGAGGCGAGCCCGATCCTGATTGCGTCGAAATCGTTGATGTCGATCATGCGGTCCCCTATTCCTCGATCTCGAGATCGATGTCCTCGAGCGCGCCGACCGGCGGCGCGTCCTCGTCTACTTCGTCGGGCTTGGCCGCAACAACCTCGTCGCCCTCTTCGTCGGCCTCCAGCTCGTCGAGATCCTCGAGCGCCTCGTCGGCCGGCAGAATCAGCTCGCCGGACTCGTCGACACGCTCCTGGCCCTCTTCGAGCTCCTGCCCCGTGGGCTGACGCGCGGCTGCGCGCAGCGAACCGGGCGAGAGGTCGATGCCGAGCTCTTCCGCTGCGCGGAGCAGCTCGTCGTCTTCCTCGCGCACTTCGACCTCGCCGCCGTCCTCGGAGATCACGCTCACGTCGAGCGCGAGCGACTGCATCTCCTTGAGCAGCACCTTGAACGACTCGGGGATCGACGGCTCGGCGATGTTCTCGCCCTTGACGATCGCCTCGTACGCCTTGACGCGCCCGACCGTGTCGTCGGACTTGATCGTGAGCATCTCCTGCAGCGTGTACGCGGCGCCGTAGGCCTCGAGCGCCCATACCTCCATCTCGCCGAAGCGCTGGCCGCCGAACTGCGCCTTGCCGCCGAGCGGCTGCTGCGTGACGAGCGAGTACGGGCCGGTCGAGCGTGCGTGGATCTTGTCGTCGACCAGGTGGAGCAGCTTGAGGATGTACATATAACCGACGGTGACCTGCTGCTCGAAGGGCGCGCCCGTGCGACCGTTGAAGAGCCTCACCTTGCCCGACACGCGGCGTCCTGGCGGCTCCTTCATGTCGACGTCGAGCCGGATCTTCCCTGCGTCCTCGCTCTGCGCCCACTTGGCGAGTGCGGTGTCGACGTCCTCGACGGTGGCGCCGTCGAACACCGGCGTGGCGACCGGCGTCGGCGCCGGCGCGTTGATCACGCGCGACGCGTTGCCGTTCATCACCTCGACGTCGCCGCCGACGAACACGCCGTGCGCGGCGGCCCAGCCGAGGTGCGTCTCGAGGATCTGGCCGATGTTCATGCGGCTCGGCACGCCGAGCGGGTTCAGCAGGATGTCGACCGAGCGGCCGTCCTCGAGGAACGGCATGTCCTCCTCGGGAACGATCTTCGAGATGACGCCCTTGTTGCCGTGGCGGCCGGCGAGCTTGTCGCCCTCGCTGATCTTGCGCTTCTTCGCGACGTAGACGCGGACGAGCTCGTTCACGCCCGGCGACAGGTCGTCGCCGTTGTCGCGCGAGAACGTCTTCACGTCGATGACGACGCCGCCTTCGCCGTGCGGAACCTTGAGCGATGTGTCGCGGACCTCGCGCGCCTTCTCCTTGAAGATCGCGCGGATCAGCTTCTCCTCGGCAGTCAGCTCGGTCTCGCCCTTGGGCGTGACCTTGCCGACGAGCAGGTCGCCCGAGCCGACCTCGGCGCCGATGCGGACGATGCCGCGGTCGTCGAGGTTGCGGAGCGACTCCTCCGAGCGGTTCGGGATGTCGCGCGTGATCTCCTCGTCGCCGAGCTTCGTCGAACGGGCGTCGATCTCGTACTCGTGGATGTGGATCGACGTCAGCACCTCCTGCTTCACCAGGCGCTCGGAGATGACGATCGCGTCCTCGAAGTTGAAGCCCTCGAACGGCATGAAGGCGACGAGCAGGTTCGCGCCGAGCGCGAGCTCGCCCTGGTCTGTCGAAGAGCCGTCGGCCAGCACCGCGCCCTGCGCCACCGCGTCGCCGAGCTTCACGATCGGCTTGTGGTGGATCAGCGTGCCCTGGTTCGACCGCATGAACTTCGTCAGCGGGTATTCGTCGCGCGTGCCCCGCCCCTCGACGGTGACGTGAGTCGCGTCGAGCTCGATCACGTTGCCGGCGTTCCTCGCGACGATCACGTCGCCCGAGTCGACGGCGGCGCGGTACTCGAGGCCGGTGCCGACGAGCGGCGCCTGCGGGATCATCAGCGGCACTGCCTGCCGCTGCATGTTCGCACCCATGAGCGCGCGGTTCGCGTCGTTGTGCTCGAGGAACGGGATCATCGCGGTCGCGACCGAGACGATCTGCGCCGGGGCGACGTCCATGTACTGGATCTCGGCCGGCGCGGCCATCACGGCCTCGCCCTCGCGAGAGCGGCAGAGCACCTGGTCGTGCAGGAACTTGCCGGTCTTGTCGTCAACGGGCTCGGAGGCCTGCGCGATCGTGTACTGCGCCTCCTCGGCGGCGTCCAGATAGATGATCTCGTCGGTCACCTTGCCGTTCTTGACGACGCGGTACGGGGTCTGGATGAACCCGAACTGCGAGACCGTCGCCATCGACGCGAGCGAGCCGATCAGCCCGATGTTCGGGCCTTCCGGCGTCTCGATCGGGCACATGCGGCCGTAGTGGGTCGGGTGCACGTCGCGCACCTCGATCGGCGCGCGCTCGCGGGTGAGGCCGCCGGCACCGAGCGCCGAGAGGCGGCGGCGGTGCGTAAGGCCGTCGAGCGAGTTCGTCTGCTGCATGAACTGCGACAGCTGCGAGGAGCCGAAGAACTCCTTCAGCGCCGCGACCACCGGACGGATGTTGATGATCGTCTGCGGCGTGATCGTGTCGACGTCCTCCGTCGTCATGCGCTCGCGAACGACGCGCTCCATCCGGTAGAGACCGACGCGGAACGCCTCCTGGATCAGCTCGCCGGTCGTGCGCAGGCGGCGGTTGCCGAAATGCTCGTACTCGTCGAGCTCGGCTGCGATCGGGCGGCG
Source organism: Gaiellaceae bacterium (assembly GCA_036501285.1). GTDB lineage: Bacteria > Actinomycetota > Thermoleophilia > Gaiellales > Gaiellaceae > PALSA-600. The sequence continues at coordinate 4,074 of DASYAO010000162.1, read as the reverse complement.
GTCGAGGCCGATCGTGTCAGCGGCGAAGTCCTTCGAATCCTCCGGCACGCCGATCATGTGCGGCAGCGACACGAGCTTCTGCACGAGCGCGAGGATGTCCTCGGTCGTGAGCACGCGGGTGTCCTCGGGCACTTTGACTCCGAGGCGCTGGTTCAGCTTGTAGCGGCCGACCTTCGTCAGGTCGTAGCGCTTGGGATCGAAGAACAGCGAACGCAGGAGGTTGCGTGCGTTGTCGAGGGTCGGCGGCTCGCCCGGCCGCTGCTTCTTGAAGACCTCGATCAGCGCTTCCTCTTCGCGCGTCGTCGTGTCCTTCTCGATCGTGTTGCGCATGAAGAGCGAGTCCTTGAAGAGCTTGAGGATCGCCTCGTTCGACGTGGTGTCGAGCTGGAAGCCCGTCGAGGGGTCCTCGGCCGGCAGCGCGCGCAGGAGCGTCGTGATCGGCAGCTTGCGCTTCCGGTCGATGCGCGCGTAGACGACGCCCTTCTTGTCGATCTCGAGCTCGAGCCACGAGCCGCGGCTCGGCATCAGGTTGGCCGTGAAGACCTGCTTCGTCGGGTCCTTCGGCTCCATCAGGTAGGCGCCCGGCGAACGGACGAGCTGCGTGACGATCACGCGCTCGGTGCCGTTGATGACGAACGTGCCCCAGTCCGTCATCATCGGGAAGTCGCCCATGAAGACCCGCTGCTCGCGGATCTCGCCGGTCTCCTTGTTGACGAAGCGGACCGTCATCGAGAGCGGCCGCTGGTACGTCAGGTCCTTCTCCCGGCACTCCTGGATCGAGATCGCGGGCGGACCGAACTCGTAGTCGCCGAACTCCACCGCCAGCGTGCCGGTGTAGTCCTCGATCGGCGAGATGTCGTCGATCGTCTCCCGCAGGCCTTCGCGGAGGAACCACTCGAAGGACTCCCGCTGGATGTCGATCAGGTTGGGAAGATCTAGGACGTGCTTGAGACGCGAGAACGACTTGCGCGCGCGAGGCGCAGTGACCGTTTGGGCCAAGGGGTTTCAGCCTCCCTTAGGTGCTATGGAGAGATGAGGGCGAAGCGGGGAAAGCGAGGGCGTGCGGGCAGCGAAAAAGGTGCTACGTCGGCGAACTTCCCAGTATAGGGCAGCCGACCCTCCAGCCGCAAGCCCGTGGGCTCGTGGCGAGAGTCGTGTTCGACGCCGCCATAGTAGCGCGCTTCAGAAGGGTTTGACCAGGAGCTTGAACGTGGTCGCGATTCCCCGGGCCGCGGCCGAGTTGACGTCCGGGACGTAGAGCTGGAAGACATAGGTACCCGCCTTGCGGGGCTTACCCGCGAACTCGAAGCAGACGGGTCTCTGAAGCGGCGGGGAGCAGGTGCCGTCCCTGTAGGGCTTGACGGCGATCCCGGGCGGAAGCCGCTTGCAGTCGTCCTGGAAGGCGCCGGTCTTATCGGCCCCGAAGCAGGCGACGTAGTAGTCGGAGACATCCTTCCCGAACGTCGGGTCGTGCCCGGCGACCGACAGGTGGACGACGACCTTGTACGGCACCCCGACTCTGCCGGCCGGAAGCTTCGAAGGGCGGAAGACGAGGCTCGACGCCGCGGCCGGCACTGCGAGCGCTACGACCGCTCCGATCAGGACAAAGCGCTTGATCCTTCGAAATTAGCGTGGAGCGGGCGCCGCCGCTCAGCGCCCGACCGTACAGGACACAGGCGCGCGGCCGGAGCCGGCGGGAACGTCCTCGACCTGGAGCCGAGAGATTCGGGCAATGACGGATCTGAGCTCCTGGTCGAGACCGGGGTTCGGCGAGGAGTACGCAAGGTCGAGCGCTCCGGCCGAGCTCTCGCACGACACGAGCCGGTCATCCCCGGGTCGAATGACCACGACTGCGCGTCCGAGCCGCAACACAGTCGAATGCCAGTTGCGGGGGACGGAGACCTCGAATGAAACCCGGACCGCACGACCGCGAGCGAGGGGCCACGCCCGGACCGACCCCGCCGAACCCAACCAGCCGTTGGAGAGGCGATCCGTGATCAGCAGCCGGAAACGCGGCGTGGCGGCAGGTCGCCACAGCGTGAGTCCGTCGCCGCTCGCGACGCGGGTTGCGTCGGCGAGGAGCGCAGTAGCCGACGAGCTGTCGAACAGCACGTCACCCTGGACGTTCCTCAGCACGCCGCTGCGTCCAATCTCGAGCTCGGGAGCGCGGAACGAGTCTGTCGGCGCCGCACCGTGCAGTAGCACCTCGTGCTGGATAGCCGTGTTCCAGTAGAGGGCGTCGCGGAGGGCCCAAGAAATCCGAGAGCTCGTCGACACGGCCGTAGCCCCGCCTTGCGAGTCGTGGTCGACCCAGGTGAGGTCCTTCGGCAGGGTCGCTCGCACCGCCGAGGCCCCGGACAGATCCTGAACGATCGCGAAAGCCCCGAAGATCCCGAGGACGGCGATCGTCCACGCCATCGCCGCACTGCGTGGGAACCGATTGAGGGCGATGAGCGCCGCTCCAGCGCACCCAAGGGTCGCCCCCAGCGCTACGACCAGCGAGGCCGAGCCCGAGCCGAGGTGGCGCTCGAGAAACCAGACGCCGAAGAGGAACTGCGAGTCGGTCTTGTAGGCGGCCGCGGTGTACCTCGACAGGGGAAGCAGGGCGAGCGCACCCGCGATCACCACACAGCTCGAGATCACCAAAAGCTTGAGCGGTCTGCGCCGGAGATAGAGACCGAATGCGATCGCAAGCAACGGCAGGAGCTCGAAGAGGTAACGGGCCTTGAACCGCCCGGAGGCGGCGGCCCAGTTGCTGGCCAGCGCCAGCGTCAGCAGGCACAGGGCGCCGACGAAGACGGCGAACGCCGTCTCGCGGAGGCCGCTCGGACGCAGCATCGCGGCGATCGCGCCGGGAATGACGATCACGCCGGCCTCGATCGTCAGGAGAAACGCTTGGAGCACCATCCAGTGGCCCACACCAAGCGTGTGGAGGTGAAGCCCTTGCGAGCCGCGCGCGAAGTAGTAACCGACCCCGCCGATCACAGCGATCAACACGACAGGGACCGCGCTGAAGATGGCGACTCGGTGCGTACGGAAGATCCGGCGGCGTTCGAGGACCAGCGCGGCGGCGAGGTATGCCGGTACCACCGCGATGTACTGAAGGCGGTCGAGCGACGTCAGGATCGCGAGCCCGAGGAAGGCCAGCTGCCGCCCTCTCGTCGGCTGCTCGAGCGCGCGGAGCCCGACGAGCACGCTCGTCAGAATCAGCAGGTAACCGAGCGCATCCGAGCTCGTATACGAGTCGAGCGTCAGATCGGGCAGGAGGAGCGCGAACCCGGCACAGAAGAACGCAAAGCGACGATCGAGCTCGAGCCAACGCGCGATCAGGTAAACCGGAACGGCGGCGAGCGACACGAAGATGGCGTTCTCGACCTGCACGAGGTGATAGGCGGTGGCCGTCCCGAAGAAGCTCCAGATCGGCGCGGCGACGAGCGGCTCGAGAATCGCCGGGAAATGAGCCGTTTCCCCCCGGATCTCGAGGTTGCCGTGGCCTAGAGCCCGGCCAAGGGCCGCGTAGATGTATTCGTCGGGGAAGAGCAGCGGCGTCGAGTGGAGGACGGCGGCGACGCCACGCGCGACGGCCGACCCGACGACGAGCAGACCCAGCGCGAGAGGCGCCAGGCGGCTCGCATCCGAGGAGACGGCGGCACGGCGCGTCGCCCAGGGGGCACGGAGGGCCGAAGGCGCCGAGACGAGGGCCGTCGTCAAAGCACGCATGGAGAAAAGGTCGGCCGTCGGGGAGCCGGACTTGAGCGTTGTCTACAGCGTCACCCTCAAGGCTTAAAGTGTTGTCCGGGGACAGAGCTCACGATCTGTCCCCGGACAAAGGATTTCCAGGAGTTACTTCAGCTCGACGGACGCTCCCGCTTCCTCGAGCTGGGCCTTGACCGAGTCGGCCTCTTCCTGGTTCACGCCCTCCTTGACCGGCGCGGGGGCGCCGTCGACCAGGTCCTTGGCCTCCTTGAGGCCGAGGCCGGTGACCGCACGCACGACCTTGATCACCTGGATCTTCTGCTGGCCGGCGCCGGTGAGCACAACGTCGAAGGAGGTCTTTTCCTCCGCAGCCGCCTC
>DASYAO010000161.1:0-13816 GCA_036501285.1 Gaiellaceae bacterium | reverse complement strand
CCGCTCGCCGAAGACCCACGCTTCGGCCTGCTCGGTGATGATCACGGGCCGCAAAGGGATGATGGGCGACGGGATGTTCGGCTGCTCGGTCGCCACGATCGCCGCGAGCGGCAACGTGCTCGCGAACAAGCCTCAGGCTTGCGACCGCACCGGCGCCTCCGTGGCGCTTCCCGCCTGAGCTTCCGGCTCGCTCTTGACGTCCTCGGTCTTCGCGAGCAGCTTCCAGATTGTCGCGGCCGCTGCGACCGCGCCGAGCTCCCACGCGTAGGGCGGCGTGTGCAGGAAGCGGCGGTCCTTGCTCGTGCTCACCGAGCGCAAGGGTAACGTCGCGGCCCGATGCCGCGCAGCTACGTCGTCGAGGCACGCAGGCGCGTCGGCCCGAAGCGGGAGCGCATCCGGCCGGCGATCGAGCGGCTCGCGCTCGAGCACGCCGACGCCCGGATCGCGCTTCGCTTCGAGAGCCCGCTCGAGCTGCTGGTATCCGTGATGCTCTCGGCGCAGACGACGGACGTCAGCGTCAACCGCGTCACCGAAAAGCTCTTCCGGAAGTACCGGCGACCTGAGGACTACCTCGCCGTGCCTGCCGAGGAGCTCGAGCGCGACATCTTCGCGACCGGCTTCTACCGCCAGAAGGCAAAAGCGCTTCGCGGCACGATGAAGCTGCTGATCGAAGACTACGAAGGCGAGGTGCCGACCGCGTTCGACGACCTACTGCGACTACCCGGCGTCGCGCGCAAGACCGCAAACGTCGTCTCGGCCGAGCGCGGCAACGCGCAGGGGATCGTCGTCGACACACACGTGCGCCGGCTCTCGCAGCGGCTCGGGTTCACGAAGCACGAGGATCCGGTGAAGATCGAGGGCGACCTCGTGCGACTCGTGCCGCGCGAGGACTGGGCCCGCTTCCCGCATCTGCTGATCTGGCACGGCCGTCGCGTCTGCGATGCGCGCCGACCCGCCTGCGAACGCTGCGTGCTGACGGATCTCTGCCCTTCGTCCAGGGTTTGAGCTACTCGGTGGGTCTCGACCTGAGCGCCGGGCTCGCCGAGTCGGATCTCGCGATGCGAATCCGCCTGTCGACCGTCGCAGTCGATTAGCGGGGTGTCAACGCGACGAGCATGCCGCCGTCGTCGTCGTAGGCCGGGAAGAAGTCGGCGAGCACCGCCTTCTCGAGCCCGGCGTTCGTGCGCACGGTCAGCTTCTGCTCGAGCTGGCGCACGCCCCATTCGCGCACCGTCTCGATCGGCTTCGCATCGGAGAGCGCGAGCGCATCTGCGAAATGGCGGCCCATCAGGTCGTTCTCCTCGAAGCCGGTCAGCTCGAAGACGCCGTGTCCGGTTGCGAGCACGCGCGTCTCCTGGTCGCAGACGACGAAGCCGGTCGCCTGTGCGGGGTAGTAGTCCTCGAGCAGCTCGAACATGAAGCCGAAGTCGCAGTTGTGGCACGACGGCGGCTCCTGCGAGAAGCCCTCGCGCCCGTCGTGGTCGACGCGGCGGGCCTTGCAGCGGGGACAGATGAAGAAGGGCACACGCCCAGCGTAGCGAGCGGAGCTACATCCACTTCTTCCAGCGGAAGAAGGCGAGCTGGAAGATCGTCGTGCCGACGATCAAGCCCCACGACCACCAGTAGCCGAAGCTCCAGCCGAGCTCCGGGATGTGATGGAAGTTCTGGCCGTAGAGGCCGACGATGAACGTCGGCAGCAGGAGCAGCGAGGCGATCACGGTCAGGCGCTTCATCACCTCGTTCTGGTCGTTCGCGATCTTCGACTGGACGTAGTCGCGCACGCCGGAGATCAGGTCGCGCGAGGTCTCGAGCCCGTCGGACGCCCGCAGCAGCTTGTCGTAGGCGTCGGCGAAGTGCAGCTCGACCGGACGCGGGAAGAGGTCGTAGTTGTCGAGCTCGATGCGGTCGTCCATGATCTGACGCACCGCGTCGCGTGTCGGCGCGAGCGTGCGGCGGATGTGGAGCAGGTCATGGCGCAGGTTCGAGATCCGGTCACGGATCTTGGGCGGATTCCAGTGCTCGACCGCGTCCTCGAGCTCGTCGATCTCGTCGTCGACGTCGTCGATCAGGTCGAGGTAGCGCTCCGCGACCTGGTCGACGAGCCGGTAGAGGTACATCCCGATCGGATCGTCGTGCTTGCACAATTCTTTGGCCACCATCGGGTCGAACGGCTGCTCGCCGGCCGGCGTCTTCGACACCGTGACGAACTGCTCCGGTGTCAGCACGAAGTCGACCTCCTGGTAGAAGACGCGATCTTCGTCCTTGACGACGACGGCGACGAGGAGGATGCCGACGATGTAGTCGCCGTGCGACTCGATCCGCGGGCGCGGCTCGTCGTCGTGGACGAGCGGCGTTCGCAGGATCTCGATCGCCGTCGGCTGGAGGTTTCCGGGCAGGTGCGACCGGACTTCGTCGTCGGTCGGGTCGATCAGGTCGATCCAGCGCGAAACCCCGGCCACGCCTGCAGGCTAGGGCGCGAGTCGGCTAGACCGAGGCTTTTTCTTCTTCGCGCGGAGCGGCCAACGCGCTGTGCGCGTGCCCCTCCTGCTCGGCGAGGTAGCGCTCGGCATCGAGCGCGCCCATGCAGCCGGAGCCCGCGGCGGTGACCGCCTGGCGGTAGACGTGGTCTTGCACGTCGCCGACCGCAAACACACCCGGGATGTTCGTCTCGGTCGTGCCCGGCTTCGTGATCAAGTAGCCGTTTTCGTCGTGGTCGAGCTGGTCGACGAAGAGCTTCGTGTTCGGATCGTGGCCGATCGCGACGAAAAGCGCCCCGGCTTCGACTTCGCGCGTCTCGTTGGTGCCCGAGTGACGCAGTTTGAGCCCGCTGATCGTGTTGTCACCGAGCACTTCCTCGACAACGTACGGGGTCAGGAAGTCGATCTTCTCGTTCCCGCGGGCGCGTTCGACCATGATCTGCGACGCGCGGAAATCGTCGCGCCGGTGAAGCAGCGTGACCTTGATCCCGAAGCGTGTCAGGAAGAGCGCCTCTTCGAACGCCGAGTCGCCGCCTCCGACGACGTAGATGTGCTTCTCCTTGTAGAAGGCGCCGTCGCAGGTCGCGCAAGCCGAGACGCCACGGCCCTTGAGCCGCTCCTCGGAGTCGAGCCCGAGCCAGCGCGCGCTCGCGCCGGTGGCGACGATCACCGCGTTCGCGCGGAACTCATCCTTGCCGACGAAGACGCGGAACGGACGCTCGGAGAAGTCGACCTTCGTGACGTCGTCGGTGAGGAACTCGGAGCCGAAGCGCTCAGCCTGGTGGCGGAAGTCCTCCATCATCTTCGGGCCCATGATCCCGTCGGAGTAGCCCGGGTAGTTCTCGACGTCGCTGGTGATCATCAGTTGGCCACCCCACTGGTAGCCCTCGATCACGAGCGGGTCCAGGTTGGCACGCGCGGCATAGAGGGCCGCGGTATAGCCGGCGGGGCCGCCGCCGATGATGATCAGCTCCCGGACATCGTTCATGGCTCTGTAGTAGTAAACGTTTTCGGGCGGCCGGATGTTCCCCGGGTTGAAAAACGCGGGCCCGAGGTATTCCTGACCAGTGGCCACGAGCGTGACCCGGGATGACCTGCGCGAGCTCGCGGGGTTCCGCTCGGCGACGGGCGGCGCCTTCAGCCTCTACCTCGACCTCGACCCTTCCACGACGCCGACTCAGGCCGACGCTGAAACGCGGCTCCGGTCTCTGCTCGACCGCGGCGAGAAGGAAGCCGCCGCCGAGTCCGACCTCGACCGGATCCTGACGTGGTGGAACGACGAGTTCGACCGTGACGGGTCGCACGGCGTCGCGATCTTCGTCTCCTCCGCCGATGACCTCTGGCGCGTCCTCTTGCTGCCCGGCAGCGTGCGCGACGACGTCCACGTCGGCCGCGAGTTGCGCATCGCGCCGCTCCTCGACTACGGCGGTGACACCGAGAGCTCGTTCGTGGCTGTCGTCAGCCGAGAACGGGGGCAGGTGTATCGCCTGCGCGCAGGGCGCCTCGAGGAAGTGGTCGACCGCAGCGAGGAGCAGCCCGGCCAGCACGGTCAGGGCGGCTGGGCCCAGGCGCGCTTCCAACGGCATATCGACAAGCTCGTCGCCGACCACCTGAAGGAGCTGGGCGGCGAGATCGACAAGCGCGTCCGCCGCGTCGACGGGCCGCAACTCGTGATCGTCGCGCCGGAAGAGCTGCGCGGCGAGATCGAGTCGGCGCTCTCACAAGAAACGCGCGACGCGATCGTCGGTTGGGCGAGCGCCGAGGCGCACGCCGGGCCGAACGAGGTCCTCGAAGTGGTGCAGCCGCTGCTCGATCACGCGCATGTCGCCCGGATGCAGGAGGCTCTCGAGCGTTTTCGCGAGGAGCGTGGCCGCAACGGCCGCGCGTGCGACGGCTGGGAGGACACACTTGCCGCCGCGTCCGACGGTCGCGTCGACCTGCTCGTGCTCGGTGAGCGGAACGGCCACTCCGCCTACCAGTGCCCCGAGTGCGGGCGCGCTCAGGCCGATGCCGGATCCTGTCCGCTCGACGGCACGGCGCTCGAGCCCGCGGACGCATCGGAGCTCGCCGTTCATCAGACGCTGACACACGGCGGTGCCGTCGTGCACGTGCCGCGGGTCGATCTCGACGGCGCCGAGGTCGGCGCCCTGCTGCGCTTCTAGCTACGCGGCTTCGATCGCGCGTGAATCGAGCGGGTCGAGCTCGACGACCTCGTCCTCGAGTTCCTCGATCGCCTCGTCCAGGCGCGTGCCCAGCTTGTCGAGGCGCTTGTCTGCCTTGCCGAAGCTCGCCTGGGCATGAGTGAGGTGCTTGCCGACCAGGTCGAACTCGTCGCGGAAGCGGTCGAAGTCGTTGCCGAGAGCCGCGACGTAGGCCATCACCTCGTGGGCGTGCTCTTCGATCTGCATCGAGCGCATCCCGAGCACGATCACCTGCAGGTACGCGGTGAACGTCGTGGGGGAGACCGGGAAGACACGCCGCTCGTGCGCGTACTGCAGGAGGGCGCCGGTCGGCCCGCAAGCGAGCTCGTAGTAGACCGACTCGACGGGCACGTACATGAAGGCGAAGTCGTACGTCCCCTCGTCTGGCCGGATGTACTTCGTCGCGATCGCGTCGATGTGCGTCTTCACGTCGCGGGCGAACGCCTTCTCGCACAGCCGACGCTCGTCGTCGCTTCCCGACTCGACGATGCGCTGGAAGTTGTCGAGCGGGAACTTCGAGTCGACCGGGATCAGCTGGCCGACACGGACGACCGCGTCGACGCGCTCGCCGGAGTTGAAGCCGTACTGCATCGTGTACGCCGACGGCGATAGCCGGTCGCGGAGCAGGTTCTCGAGGAGGAGCTCGCCGAAGCCGCCGCGGGCCTTCGGCGGCCGCAGCACCTGCTCGAGCTTGGCCAGGTCGTTCGCGCGCGCGAGCATCTGAGCCGCGGTGCCGTCGAGCTTGCCGAGCTTCTCGACGATCTGCGTCGCCGTCTGCCCGCTCGCCTTCTGCGTCGCGAGCACGCGGCCGTCGAGGCTCTCGAGCCGCCGGTCGAACGTGGCTGTGAGCTCGCCGAGCCGGCGGTCGACGTCGGCGGTGCGGTCGGAGAGCTGGGTCGCAGACTCGGCGCGGAGCGCGCCGAGCTCGGTTCGCAGCGTGCGCACGAGCCAGAAGGCTCCGAGCGCGACCACGGCGAGGCCTGCGATGAGGATTACGGCGGTCATGAACCGCGGAACCCTACCGACGGGTTCGGACGGATAAAAAAAATCAGCCCCGGCGAGTCCGAAGACCTACCGGAGCTGAGTGCCGGATCCGTCAAGCCCGAAGACTCACCGGATCCGACTCGCGCAAGCTAACGGTGCGGAAGGGCGCATGCAATCCCGGCGGCGAGTCGGAACTTCGCAATGAGCGACATTTTTCATCAGCGGGCGACTACCGGGGGGGAAACAGCCGTTCGCGTCCGTACCGTTTTGGCCGTGCACGACGCATTCCGTCCGGGCGGAGCGCTCGCGGAGACGCTTCCGGGGTTCGAGCCCCGGCCCGAGCAGGCTGCGCTTGCCGGGGCCGTCGAGAGCGCGCTTCTCACGGGCGAGCACCTGGTCGCCGAGGCCGGCACCGGCACGGGGAAAAGCCTCGCGTACCTGATCCCGGCGCTCGAGTCGGGACAGCGGGTCGTGGTCGCGACGGCGACGAAGGCGCTGCAGGAGCAGTTGCTCGCGAAGGAGGTTCCGGCCGCTGCGCGCGCGCTCGGTCGCGAAGTGCGCGTCGCAGTGCTCAAGGGCCGCGCGAACTACCTCTGCCGGAAGCAAGCCTCCGGCTTCGGCCAGATGCTTCTGCGGGACGCCCGCGATGAGGAGGACTACGCCGCGATCGAGCCGTGGATCGCGGCGACGGAGACCGGCGACCGCGCCGAGCTCGAGCTCGAGCCGTCCGAGGCGCTCTGGGCCGAGCTCTCCGTCGGGCCCGACCGCTGCAGCGGCCGGCGCTGCCCGTTCCTCTCGTCCTGCTTTGCGGAGGCCGCGAAGGGGCGCGCGGCCGAGGCCGAGCTCGTGATCGCCAACCACGCGCTCTACTTCGCGCACGTTGCGTCGGGTGGCGGTGTCCTGCCCGAGCACGACGCCGTTGTCTTCGACGAGGGACACCGGCTCGAGGAGTCGGCGGCGAGCTGGCTCGGCGGGCGCGTGTCGCGAGTCGGCCTGCGCAGGCTCGCGGCCGACGTCGAGCGTGCGTGCCGCGATGCATCGCGGCCGGCACCCGGCCGCGCCCTCGACCGGGTCGAGCGCGCGGGGGAGCGTCTGCTTCGGGCGGTCGCGCCACCGTCGGGAAGACGGCGGCTGCGCGAGCCGCCCGAGAGCGAGCTGACGCTGCTCGTCGCCGCGCTCGGCACGCTCGCCGACGAGCTGCACGGGCAGGGCGACGAGCTCGACGGCCTCTCGCGTCGCGCACTCGAGACCGCGGCGCAGGTCGAGGCGTGTCTCGAGCCCGGCGAGCACGAGCGCGTGGTCTGGTCGGAGCCGGACGCCGTCGCGTGGGCTCCGGTCGACGTCTCGCGCGAGCTGCGCGACAAGCTCTGGGACGACGGCCCGACGGCGATCCTCGTCTCCGCGACGCTGACGACCGGCGAGGACGCGGCGTTCGTCCGCCGCCGTCTCGGTCTCACGCGCGCGCGTGAGGTCGTCGTCGGCTCGCCGTACGACTTCCACGAGCAGGCGCTCCTGTACGTGCCGACCGCGATGCCCGACCCACGGCGCGAGGGATTCACGGAGCGCGTCGCCGACGAGGTCTTGTCGCTGCTCGCGCTGTCGGAGGGACGCGCGCTCGTGTTGACGTCGAGCTACCGCGCCCTCGACGTGCTGCGCAACCGAATCCGCGGTCGCGTTCCCTACGAGGTGCTCGTGCAGGGCGAAGCGCCGCGCGAACGGCTGCTCGAGCGCTTCCGCGACGAGGTCGACTCGGTGCTGCTCGCAACGGCGACGTTCTGGCAGGGCGTCGACGTGCCGGGCGAGTCGCTGTCGCTGCTCGTGATCGACAAGCTGCCTTTCTCGGCGCCCGGCGATCCGCTGCACGAAGCGCGTTGCGAAGCGGTCGAGGCGAACGGCGGCGACTGGTTCCGCGACTTCGCGCTGCCGACGGCGATGCTGCAGCTGCGGCAGGGTTTTGGTCGTCTGATCCGCGGCCACGACGACCGCGGCGTCGTCGCGATCCTCGATCCGCGCTTGCGTACGCGGCCGTACGGGCGCGCATTTCTCGCAGCCTTGCCGCGTTGCCCGCTCGTCGACGACGCGGGAGCGGTCGCGGCGTTCTTCGGGGCGGATCAGCGCGTCGCGTGAGTGCCGGGGGAGGGGATCGAACCCCCACGTCCTGAAAAGGACACCCGGTTTTAAGCCGGGCGCGTCTACCGGTTTCGCCACCCCGGCGAGGGCGGCGTCAGAGTAAGCGCTTGAGCCAGCCGTACTTGCAGTCGCAGTGCAAGTGCTTCGCGGAGCACCCGCGGCAGCTCCACTGCGTCAGCAGGATCCACCGCAGGTGGGCGATCTCGATCGCGATCGCGGTGGCGAAGAGCGGCATCAGCTCGGGATGGCTCATCTCCTCTAGTTTCGCCAACTGAGGCCGTGCCCGTATGGGTCTTGCGGCCCATGACGGCCGCGTCTCGGTCCCAGGACTACCATTCCGAGCCCGTGGTCGAGGTCGCCCACCCCGTCCCGACGCTCGAGTGGGACACCCCGCTCTACCGGCAGGCCCGAACGCAGCTCGAGCAGGCGCTGGTGCAGGCCGACATCCCGGAGTGGATCGGCGAACGGCTCCGCTATCCCGAGCGCGCGCTGATCCTGACGCTGCCGGTGAAACTCGACGACGGCAGCGTCCGCTCGTTTCCCGCCTATCGCGTGCAGCACTCGTCGGTGCTCGGCCCGACGAAGGGAGGCGTCCGCTACGACGCCGAGGTCAACCTCGGTGAGTGCGCCGCGCTCGCGATGTGGATGACCTGGAAGTGCTCGTTGCTGCGCCTCCCGTACGGGGGCGCGAAGGGCGGCGTGCGCTGCAACCCGCGGGAGCTCTCCGAGAGCGAGATCCGCCGGATCACGCGGCGCTTCACCGCCGACCTCGCCCCGTTCATCGGGCCGGAGCAGGACATCCCCGCGCCCGACATCGCGACGAACGAGCAGACGATGGCGTGGATGATGGATACGTATTCGGTGCAGAAGGGCTACGCCGTGCCGGAGATCGTCACCGGCAAGCCGATCTCGATCGGCGGCTCGGTCTTTCGCCACGAGGCGACCGGCGCCGGCGTCGTGATGGTGATCGACAAGGCGTGCGAGCGGCTCGGATGGAAGCTCGGTGACCAGCGCTGCGTCGTGCAGGGCTTCGGCAACGTCGGCGGGATCGCCGCAACGGAGCTGCACGAGAAAGGCGCGAACGTCGTCGCCGTCTCCGACATCTCCGGCGGCGTCCACAGCGAGGCCGGCCTCGACATCCCGACGCTGCACGAATACGTTGCGCAGCATGGATCGCTCGAAGGCTACGACGGCGGGGCGCGGATCTCGAATGCGGAGCTGCTCGAGCTTCCGTGCGACCTCCTCGTGCTTGCCGCGCGCGAAGACCAGGTGACGGCCGCGAACGCTGCGAACCTCCATTGCCGGCTCGTCGCCGAAGGCGCGAACGGCCCGACGTCGAACGCCGCCGACGCGATCCTCGAGGAGCGCGGGATCCTGGTGCTGCCCGACGTACTCACAAATGCGGGTGGTGTCACCGTCAGCTACTTCGAGTGGGTACAGGATCTCGGCCGTCTCTTCTGGGACCGCGACGAGATTCGCAGCCGTCTCTCCGACAAGCTCGGCGACGCTTTCGACCGCGTGTGGTCGCTCTCCGATCACACGGGGATGACCCTGCGCAATGCGGCGCTCGTCGCCGGCATCCGCGAGGTCTCGGCCTCGCTCGAGTTGCGAGGTATCTACCCATGACGGCGCAGACCGAGCAGCTCGTGCGCGACGCGATGCTTCCCGACCCGCACGCGCTCGACGGCAGCGCGTCGGCGCAGGAGGCGGGCGAGGCGCTGATGCGGCCCGAGGTTCGCGCCGTGCTCGTCTGCGAAGGCGGTTCGTTGCTCGGCGTCGTCACGCGCAAGACGCTCGTGCGCGAGGTGGTCGCGTCCGGCCGCGACCCGCGCACGACGCCGCTGCGCGAGATCGCAGAACCGCCGAACGCGACGATCGACGCGACGACTCCGCTCGCCGACGCTTTCGCGTTCCTCGAGGAGCAGGATTACGAGCGCGTGCCGGTCGTCGAAGCAGGGAAGCTCGTAGGCGTGCTCTCACGCTCAGTCGTCCAGCGCCGTCTCGCCGAGGACGAATCAGGCGGCGAGGAGTCCGGCGCCGAGCTCGGCGCGTAGTACCGACAGCCCGTCGCGAAGCTGTACGCGCACGTCGTCGTCGAGCAGAGTGCCGTCGGCGTCGAACTTGTCCGTCGCGTGGCCGACTGCAACCTCGACCTCCGCGACGCGCGCGCCCATTGTGGCGAGCACCTTCCGGAGCTCCGCCTGTGCCCAAACGGCGCCGAACATGCCTGCGCTCGAGCCGATCACGGCAACCGGCTTGTTCCGGAACGCGTTCGTCGCAAGCGGGCGTGACGCCCAGTCGAGCGCGTTCTTCAGAGCGCCCGGCACGGACGAGTTGTACTCCGGCGTCGCGAAGAGCACGGCGTCGGCAGCTGCGACGGCCTCACGCAGGGCGATGACCGCTTCGTGCGCGCCGTCGGCGACGTCGTCGTCCTCGTCGTACGGCGGCACATTCTTGAGCCCGTCGAAGAAGACGAGCTCGTCTTCGGGGGCGAGGAGCTCCCCCGCGGCGCGCAGCAACGAGGCGTTGTGCGAGCCGCGGCGGAGGCTTCCCGAGATCGCGAGGATCCGCATACGAGTTACGCGGCTTTCACGAGCGAGAGCTCGGCCTTCAGGGTGACGTCGTTTGCGAGCGCGAATCCGCCGCCGGGCAGAGGTGCGTTCCAGTCGAGACCGAACTGGGTCCGGTCGACGACGGTGCGGAACGAGAGGCCGTAGCGCTCGTTGCCGTACGGGTCGGTGATCGGGCCGGTGATCGTCCCTTCGAGCGTCGCGGGCTTCGTGACGCCCTTGATCGTGATCTCGCCCTCGAAAACGCCCTCGCGGGCGGCGGTGCCGTTGAAGGACACCTCGGGATGCCGCTCGGCGTCGAAGAAGTCCGGGGCCTGCAGGTGCGCCTTCAGGTTCTCGTCCTTGACCTCGATGCTCGCGACGCGCGCCTTGCCGGCTAGCGTGCCGTCGCTGAGGGTCGCCTCGAAATCGGTCAGCTCACCCGTGAAGGTGGCGACGCCGAGGTACGTGACCTCGAAGCCGACGCTCGAGTGGACGGGATCGGCCTGCCAGGTGCCGGCCGGCGCGGAGATGGTGGTCTGTTCGATCGTCGTGCTCATAGTGATTGTCCCTCCGTGATAGTTGAGAAATCAAGCTTCAGTGTTTTCTACAACTCGCTTGATCGAGCAACTATTCCCAGGACGCCGTCGAGCAGATCCTTTTCGCTGAATTCCAGGGATTCCAAGCCGTAGGCGCAGAGGACTTCGCGGACGATTAGCGCCCCGCCGACGATCGCGCGGGCGCGCTCGGGATCGAGCCCGGGCACTCGCCGACGCTCCGCGAGGGTCAGGGAGGCGAGCCGCAGGAGCTGGGTGTCGACGGCTTCCATCGTCAGCTCGCGGGCGAGCTGATGGAGCTGGGCGACGGTCCCGGCGACGCCGACGGCCGCGTCGACCTCGAGGTTGGGAAGGAGCGACCGCGCCTCGTCGACGGCGGCGTTGAGCTCGGCAGCGGTCGGCGGGTCGGAGTCGAGATAACGCTCGGTCAGCCGGACCGAGCCGAGCTCGAGGCTCGTGTGGAACGAACCCGCGATCAGCTCGGTCGAGCCGCCGCCGACGTCGAGGATGAGCGTTCGCTCGCCGACTGCGCCGACGCCGATTCGCGTCAGCATCGCCTCCTCGTCGCCCGAGAGGATGCGAGTCTCGAAGCCGAAGCGCTCGGCGATGCCGCGCATGAACTCCGCTCCGTTCTCGGCGTCCCGCACGGCGCTCGTCGCCACCGCGAGCGTCCGCGCGTCGCCGATTTCGGCCGCGAAGAGCTCGAGCGCCTCCTGCACGCGCGCGATCCCGGCAGGGGAGAGGCGCCTCGTCGCGTCGACGCCTTCGCCGAGCCGCGTCACGATCGCGTGGCGGACGTCGCCGACGAGAAGCCGCGTCGAGTTCGTGCCGATGTCGACCGCGGCGACCCGCAACTAGGGCATGAGACCGGTGACGCGCGCGACCGTCGAGCGGAACTCGCCGAACGCCGAGGCAAGCACGCGCGCGTCGGCGAGCGAGGCCTGCAGGCGCGCGTTCGCCTGCGCGAGGCGCGCGGCGGACTCGGAGGCACTGTCGAGGTGTCGATCGATCGCGGCCAGCCGGTTCGTCACATCGCCCAACCCGTCGAATACCTTGCGGCGCAGGCGCTTGAACGAACGCCACGCACGGAGGGCGCTCGATGCTGCCCACACCGCCGTCCCGATCGGCACGGCGACGGCGACGGCGATAGCCGGCCAGACGTAGACGGGCACGCGCATAGGATCGCAGAAGCGTGCTTGCCCGCCGGTACGGACTGCTCCAGATCGGGATCGCGGCTGCGGGAGTCGAGACGTACGAGCTGCTCCGGCGCATGATGCGGCCCGACTGGCCGCTGGCGATCCGCCACGCGCAGGAAGTGCTCTCGCTCGAACGCGTGCTGCATCTCGACTGGGAGGACCCGCTCCAGGCGGCCGTGTTGCGCGTGCCCGACCTGCTGCGCGCGCTGGAGGGTTTCTATTTCGTGGCGCATTTCGCGATCACGGCCGTCTTCTTCCTCTGGCTCTACCGCCGTTCGCTCGACGGCTTCCGCCTCTTCCGCAACGTGTTCCTCGTCTCAACCGCGATCGCACTCGTCGTCCACCGGTTGTTCCCGACTGCGCCCCCGCGGCTTGCCGACATCGGGCTCGTCCATCCGGGCTTCGGCCTTGCCGGGCTGTCGAATCCGGTTGCGGCCGTGCCGTCGCTCCACGCAGGGTGGGCACTCGGCGTCGGCATCGGCGTTGTCGTCTACGGTCGCGGCTGGTGGCGCGTCGCCGGCGGGCTCTATCCACTGACCGTCGTCTTCACGATCGTCGCCACCGGCAACCACTTCGTGGTCGACGCGATCGCGGGGATGCTGGTGCTCGGGCTCGGCTTCGCCGTGGAGCGCGTCAGGCCGCGACTACGAGCGTCGTCTCGTGATGCGCGGAGACGAACGTCCACTCTCCAGCGCTCAGCGTGACCGACACCGTTCGCTTGCCGGTGAACTTCGCGCTCGTGAGCGTGCGGGTCTTGCCGTGCACCTTCTGCACCGAGAGGCCGCCGCTCGCCGAGTCGTCCTCGACGACGACCTTGTAGCGGCCGGCCTTTACCTTGGTCACAGGCTTCTTGCCCGACATCACGGTCGCCTTGTTCGCCGGTGTGACCATCGCGACGAGCGAGCCGCGGAAGGGCACGATGTCCGAGCCGACGAGCGGCGTCTGGACCGAGCCGCCTTTCGCAGTCGACGGGGGCGTGGGCGGTAGCAGGGAGGTGCTCGTGCCCGTCGCGGTCGTCGTGAGCGTGACGGGACTGTTCGAACGCGACGCGTCGAGGAGCGTGTACGTCGACGAGGGCTGGAACGTCTCGTTGAACGTTGCGCCATACGGGCCGGAGTCGGTGCCGAGCACCGACGAGTACGTAACGCCCGGACCGTTCATCGAGAAGAGCGCCTGCTTGCACGTCGTCCCGTTCCAGAGATTGTCGGGAAGCGGCGTGCGCACGGTGACCTGGTACGGGCCGGGCGGGATCGTCGCCGTCGACGTCCCTGTCGGGGTCGAGTCGAGCAAGGGACCGCCTTCGACGGAGACCGAGAAGCTGCAGTCGGCGTTGTAGGTGACCGCGACGAACACCGTCGTCGAGAACTCCGACGGCGGCGAGGTCGCTGCGGCGCCTGCAGCGGCAAGCACGGCTGCAGCCAGAAAGGCGGCGAGGAGACTCGTCTGTACCCGGGACATCGGCCGGAGGGTAGCCCGAAAACGCAGGCCGTTGCTAGACTTTTGGTTGCGTCGCGGGGTGGAGCAGCCAGGTAGCTCGCCGGGCTCATAACCCGGAGGTCGCAGGTTCAAATCCTGCCCCCGCTACTTCTTTCGCAGGAACGCGTGAACGAGGCGCGTAGAACAAGGAGCGTGTAGGTTGGCCGCGTCGGGTTGTCGGCGGGCCTTTTGCCTCCTTGTTCAGTTGGGATCGAAGGCGCTCATCCGTTTGCTGCTGGTCGGCGT
>DASYAO010000160.1:0-21056 GCA_036501285.1 Gaiellaceae bacterium | reverse complement strand
AAGGCGTTCGAGAGCAGATTGTCGACGATCTGCAGCACGCGGTCGCCGTCGGAGACGATCACCGGCGCCGACTTGACGTCGACGCGGTAGTCGATCGAGCGCTCGCGTGCCTGCTCGCTGAACGTTTCGTATGCCTGGTCGACGAGCTGCTTCATGTCGACCTCTTCGTGCAGCACGGTGAAGCGATGCGCGTCGAGCTTGGCGAGGTCGAGGATGTCGCCGACAAGACGCTCGAGCCGCTGCGCCTCGGCCTCGACGATCTCGAGCGAGTGCGCGCTCGCCTCGGGATCGACCACGACGCCTTCGCGCAGCGCCGACACGTGGCCGCGGATCGCGGTCAGCGGCGTGCGCAGCTCGTGCGAGACCGACATCAGGAAGTTGCGCTCGCGCACCTCGGTCTCTGCGAGCCGCTGCGCCATCTCGCCGAAACGGTCGGCCAGGTGACCGATCTCACCGGGAGCGCGCGTCGGCACCGCGACGTCATACATCCCGCCGGCGATCTCGTCGGCCGCGCGCGAGAGCGCCACCACCGGCTTCACGATCCGCCGCGACAGATACCAGGCGAGCATCCCGGCAACGAGCAGGCCGAGTGCGCCCGCGAGCGCGAGGCGCTCGACAAGCTCCGTCGCGCTGTGGCTGATGCTGGTCTTCGGCGTTGCGATCACGATCGCACCGATGCTCGTGCGGTTCAGGACGACGGGATGTGCAACGGCCAGGTACACGCGGTGCTCGCCCGGCGGCACGAAGTCGAATGTCAGCTCGTTGCCCGACGTCCAGTTGATCGTCTTCAGGTTGAGCGTCCGCAGCCCCGACGGCTCGCCGGGGAAGGGGTTGACGCCGTCGAAGTAGATCCGGTCGCCGGTCGCGTTCTCGAGGTTCTTGCGCGCGAACGTCGGCGCCGGGAGCGAGTGGCTCCGTTTCGCGACCCCGAAGTCGGCCTTGATTGCGTTCGAGTAGAGCTCGGCGATGCCGCTCGCGTTCGCGCGCATCTGCCTCAGCGTCTGATCCTGCGCGAAGCGGTTGAAGAGCTGGAGCGAGATGATCGCCGTGACGACCCCCGCAAGCACGATCCCCGCGAGGAAGAGGAGCGGCAGCCTGACCCGGAGGGACACGCTAGAAGTGTGACTCAGGCGGAGGCGGCGTCTTTGTGGGGCTCACGGGCGGGCGCCACCTTGTAGCCGACCCCCCAGACCGTGACGATCGGCGAGGCATCGCCCAGCTTGCGGCGGAGCTGGCGCACGTGGACGTCGACCGTGCGCGTGTCGCCGGCGAACGTGTAGCCCCAGACCCGCTCGAGCAGCTGGTCGCGGGTGAGAACGAGGCCGCGGTGGTCGAGCAGCTCCCAGAGCAGGTCGAACTCCTTCGGCGCGAGCTGGATCTCCTCGTCGCCGACGTGCACCTCGCGGCGGCCGGCGTCGACGTGGAGGTCGCCGTGCTGGATCGTCTCGCTCTCGCGCTCGCGGCGCTCCGGTGCAGCGCGCCGCAGGATCGAACGGATGCGAGCGACGAGCTCGCGCGGGTTGAACGGCTTCGTCAGGTAGTCGTCCGCGCCGACCTCGAGCCCGATGATCTTGTCGACGTCCTCGTCGCGCGCGGTCAGCATCAGGATCGGCACGTCGGAGTCCTGTCGGATGCGCTTGCAGACCTCGATGCCGTCGATGTCGGGCAGCATCAGGTCGAGCACGATCAGCGCCGGGTCCTCCGACGAGGCGAGCGAGAGCGCGTCGGTTCCGTTCGACGCGGTGCGCACGGTGTAGCCGGCGTTCTTGAGGTAGAGGGCGACGAAGGACGCGATCGAGCTCTCGTCCTCGACGACCAGGATCGTCGGTGACGGTGCGGTCATCGCGCTACCGGCTGCCCTTGCTGGTGCTGCCGCTGTTGGAGTTCGAAGCAAGGCTCGCGGCGAGCGCCTTCGAGCCGAACGAGAACGTGCCCGTCGCGTCGGCCGAGCGCGACTTGCCGCTGTCGACCGAGAACGAGCCGTCGTCGGCGAAGCCGAAGCCGGTCGAGGTGATGTTTCCGTGTCCCACGGCGGAGAGGTCGATGCCGGTTCCGTCCACGATCAGCTTGTACTTCCCACCTGGGAAGTAGAACCGAACATTGGAACCCGTGTAGACGACGTTGCTCCCGACGATCGACTGCTTCGCTCCTGTCACCGTCGAGAGCGAGTTGTTGTTGTCGGGCTTGTAGTCTCCGACGACCGTGATCGTGCCGCTGTCGATGTGCCCGTAGATCAGTCCCTGGCCCGAAATCGAGAGCTCTGCGCTCGCATCCGTGACGACGAGCGAGCCGTCGCCCGGAGCCAGGCGCGAGCCGAACGCGAGGGCGGGCGCGAGCAGGACACACAGGGACACGAAGACGAGGGCCTTGCGCATAGGCAACAGGAGTATTTCCTGCCCAAGTATGCCGTGAATAACGGAAAAGTAAGGAGTCTGTGAGCCCTTGAGCACCCCGCTCACAGCTTTGCTCTTCCTCGGCTCGCTTTCGCTGACGCTCGCGGCGGCCGCGCTCTTCGCCGACCGGCTCGACCACCTCGGGCCGCGGCTCGGCCTGCCGGAGGCGATCGTCGGCCTGCTCACGGCGCTCGCAGCAGACGCGCCTGAGATCTCGTCCGCGGTCGTCGCGCTCGCCCGCGGCGAGAAGGACATCGGCCTCGGAGTCGTCCTCGGCTCGAACGCCTTCAACCTCGCGGCGATGATCGGCATCTCCGGCCTCGCCGCGGGCGCGGTCACTATTCGTCGCCGTGAGCTCACGATCGAGGGCGTGACGGCGCTCGCCGCGACGCTCGCGGCCGGCCTGCTCGTGGCCGGCGCGATCCCCGCCTGGCTCGCCCTCGCACTCGTCGCTCTTCTCGGCGCCGCGTACCTCGCGATCGTCGCGCGCAGGCCGGCCGAGCACGCCGGCAGCCACAACGAAGGGGCGATCTGGAGGCCGGCCGCGCTGATCGTCCCCGCAGTCGCGCTGATCGTCGTCGGCGCCGTCGGCATGGTGCACACGGCGACGACGCTCTCGAACCGCTGGCACGTCTCGCACGTGCTCGTCGGCATCGTCGTGCTCGCGGTGCTGACGAGCCTGCCGAACGCCTTCACGGCGGTCCGGCTGGCGCTCACCGGTCGCGGTGCCGCCGTCGTCAGCGAGACCTTCGGCAGCAACTCGATCAACCTCGTCGGCGGCCTGATCGTCCCGACCCTGTTCGTCGGGCTCGCCGCCCGGAGCGCGATCACGGGCTTCGACTTCGGCTGGCTCGCGCTGATGACGGTGACCGCGCTCGTGCTCCTCGCCCGCCGCGGCGGCGTCGGCCGAGCGGAGGGGATCGCGCTCATCCTGCTCTACGCCGTCTTCGTCGCCGTCCAGCTCGCCTACGAATAGGGCGCCGCCCCAGCTCTTACACTCCAGGCATGTGGCCGTTCACACGGCGGGTTGCGCACGGCACCGAATCCGGGGCCGACGGCGTCACCCCCCGGCGGCCCCACGCGGGCCTCCTGCGCCGCGAGCAGCGGGCCTTGCTGCAGATCCGCGAGCAGAAGCTGCGCGACCTCGGCGGCCTCACCGTCGAGCTCTACCGCCGGGGCGGCTTCCGCGAGGACCTGCTGGCCGAGGGTTGCGCCGAGCTCGTCGGGATCGACGCGCGGCTCGTGGAGATCGACGAGCTGCTCCACGCCCACCGCCGGATCCCGCGCTGCACCTGCGGCGCCGCCGTGCTCCGCGGCTCCCACTTCTGCCCGAACTGCGGGCGGGTGCTCGATTCCCACGGTGGCGAGGACACGATCATCGTCAAGTCGAGCGCCGGATGAAGCACGGCGAAGCCCTCACGGCGCTCGAGACGCGCTGCCCACGCTGCGGCGCCGCCCGCGAGGCGAATCAGGAGTACTGCGTCGAATGCGGCCTGCGGCTGCCGCCGCTCCGCGGCCCGATCCCGGCGCTGCGGCGGCGCTGGGTGCGCCGGGTCGGCTGGTATCCGGGCGACTGGATCTGGGTGTCGCTCGTCACTTTCGCGGTCGCGGCCGCGGGTGCAGCCGTGGCGATCGCCATCGGCAGCGGGCCGAGCTCGGCCGCCGGAACCACGGTCGTCGCGCCGCCGCCGGCGAGCGTGCCGGTGACGACCGCTCCGCTCCCGACGACGCCGGCGCAGACGACACCGGCGACCACGAGCTCGAAGCCCGCCAAGACGACGCCTTCGCCGCCGTCCACGCCGGTGGGCCACACGCCGTGGCCCGCGAACCGGAACGGCTGGACGATCGTCCTCTTCTCCTACCCGGCGAGCGCCGGAACCGGCGCTCCGACCGCGACGGCCGTGCGGGCCGCCCGCGACGGGCTCCCCCAGGTCGGTGTGCTCGACTCCGCGCAGTACTCGAGCCTCCACCCCGGCTACTACGTCGTCTTCAGCGGCGTCTACAGCACCTCGAGCGAAGCGGCGGCGGCGCTGAATACCGTGCACGCAGCTGGTTTCGCGAGCGCCTATACGCGGCAGATAGCTCGTTAGGCTCCCGCCGCTGCTTTGCTCCTCTGTTGTCAGGACAGAAAGCATTTGTAACACGCCGGGCGCTTGTGTAGAGTGCAGCCTCGGAATGGCGACGGGGCCCGCAAGTCCGGTTTTTACGGCTCCTTAACACCGATTTCGGCATAGTCGAAGGAGATGACCGCCACAGTGATGGACGAGCAGATCCTGATGATCCAGAACAGCATGTATCAATATTCACGCGCGATCTATAGGTCGATCAAAGACCTCGTTGACCCGTATGTCGACGCGGAGACCCAACTCGACTACCGGCGCGAGGTGCTCGCGGCCTGCGAAGGGACGATGGAGCGGCTCGCCGCCGATCCGCACTACTTCGCGAAGCCCGACAAGGCGCTGTTCCAGGACATTCGCCGCTACTTCCCGATCACCGTGCAGGCGCAGGTCGCCTGGTCGGTGTCGCATGGAGTCACCGCCGCGGTCGGCTACATCGAGGAGCAGATCGAGAACGGTGCGTTCGAGGGCGGCATCGCCCGCTGTCACGCCACGACCCGCAAGGGCAAGCCGTGCCAGCGCACGCCGCTGCCCGAACGCGACTACTGCCCGTCGCACCAGCATCTCGAGCGTTCCAAAGTCGCGGCGTAAGAAGTCGCTGCGGAAGCCTGCGATAGGCTCGCTCGATCTCGCACGACACCGACAAGCTGATCCGCCAGCTCTCGCTGGTGGCTTTCCTGATGGCCGAGTTGCGGCCGCTGACCGCACGCGACATCAAAGGGAACGTCGAGGGCTATCAGGAGATGAGCGACGAGGCGTTTGCCCGCCGCTTCTACTCGGATCGCGCGGAGCTCGTCGGCCTCGGCGTGCCGCTCGACTCGCATCGCGACGAGCACACCGGCGAGGAGCTGTACACCCTTCGCTCGGAGCGCTACTTCCTGCCGCCGCTCGAGCTCGACGACGACGAGCTCGCGGCGCTGCAGACCTGCCTCTACCTGCTCGAGGGTCGGTTCGCGTACGCCGAGCCGCTTCGGCTCGCGCTGCAGAACCTCGCGCTCGGTCGCTCGTCGGACACCGGCGACAGCGCCCCGACCGCGACGGCGGTGCGCGTCGAGGTGCGCGATCCCGACTACACGCCCGAGCTGCAGGGCCGGCTCGGCAAGCTCGAGGGAGCGATCACGAAGCAGCGCACCGTGAAGTTCCGTTACTGGTCGATCGGTCGCGACGACGAGCGCGAGCGCACGATCAATCCCTTCGCGCTGCTACCTGAGAACGGCACCTGGTACGTGATCGGCGAAGACCTCGAAGACAAGCAGGTGAAGAACTTCCGCGTCTCGCGCATCCGTTCCGAGATCAGATTTGCGACGCGTCGCGAGCGCGACTTCCGCGTACCGGAGGGCTTCGACGTCGAGGGCTTTCGCGGCCGCGCGGAGTGGCAGTTCGGAGACGCCGTCGGCGAGGCGCAGATCAGGCTCGGGCCGGACACGGCCTGGTGGGCCAAGCGCGAGTTCGAAGCGCCTCGGAACCGCATCGACGGCGACCTCTTCGTGACCGAGTACGCGCAGCTGCCGCTGCTCGCGCGCTGGGTGCTGCGACAGGACGGCCGTGCGATCCCGCTCGCGCCGCCCGAGCTCCGCCGACTCGTGCTGGAAGGGACGAAGGCGGCACGCCGCGTGCACACCGGGCCTGCGCCGGCGCCGGCCGGCGAGGTGCGCAAGCCGTGGAGCGACGGTGCCGGAGATCGCCCGTCGGGGCCGGTCGCGCCCGAGCGCTTCGGCGTGCTCCAGTCGCTCCTCGCCTACCTGCTCGCTGCGTGCGGCGACGACCGGGACGCCGTCATCCCCGCCGCCGACCTCGCCGAGCGGTTCGCGATCCCGATCGAGGCGCTCGAGGAGCACCTCTCGCTGCTCAACCTCGTCAACTTCGGCGGCGGCTGCTACGCCGTCTACGCCGAGTTGCAAGGCGACGTCGTGCACGTCGACAAGGAGCTCTTCGGCGACACCTTCCGCAGGGCGCCGCGGCTGACCCCGCTCGAAGCGCGTGCGATTCGGCTCGCGCTCGAATTCGTCGGGCCGATGGTCGCCGCCGACGCGAACTCGCCGCTCGACCGCGTCCGCGCGAAGCTCGAAGAATCGTTCGGCGCGTTCGCACTCGCACAGACTCCGGAGCCCCACGTCGGCGACGAGGAGGATCTCGTCGCCTCGCTCACGCGTGCGATCAGCGGTCACAAGCTCGTCGAGCTCGAGTACCTGAAGCCCGACTCGAGCGAGGTCGAGACACGCACGGTCGAGCCGTACCGGATCGAGCGCACGCTCCCGCACTGGTACGTGCACACGTGGGACACCGACCGCGACGCGGCGCGCAGCTACCGGCTCGACCGCACGCGCAAGGCGCGCATCCTCCGGCGCACGTTCATCCCGCGCGTGGGCTTCGACCCGGCGGTGCTGAGCGAGGTGACGAACGCGCGCGTGCTCTACACCGAGGAGGTCGCGCGCTGGGAGGTCGAGAAGGGCGCGCGCGAGCTGACCGATGGAACGGCACTCGGCGTGCGGCAGGTCGGCAGCACCGACTGGCTCGTCGGCGAGGTGCTGTCATTCCGTGGCGCCGCGATCGTGCTCGGCCCGCCCGAGCTGCGCAAGCAGATCGCAAAGCGTGCGTCGGAGCTCGAGAAGGAGATCCGCGCCGCGACGGCCAAGTCGCCGGCGGTTACTAGCTGACAGGCAGGGTCAAGGTGAACGTGGCGCCGAGGCCCGGCGCGGACGAAACCTCGAGCTGCCCACCGTGTGCCTCCACGATCGCGCGGGCGATGTAGAGACCGAGACCGGTTCCCGGTTTCGTCGAAGTGCCGGTGACACGGCCGAACTTCTCGAAGATCAGCCGCTGGTCGGCAGGCGCGATGCCCGGGCCCCGGTCGCTGACGTCGACGACGACCTTGCCGTTCACCGCGGTCGCGCGCACCTCGACGAGCTCGCCCTCCGGCGAGTACTTGACCGCGTTGTCGACGAGGTTCGCGAGCACCTGCCGGAGGCGAGCGCCGTCGCCGCGCACCACCGGCAGCGCGCGCGGGATGCGAGCGGCAACCTCGACAGCGTCCTGGCCGAGCGACGCCGTGCTCACCGTCTCCTCGACGAGCCCGGCGAGGTCGACGGCGGCGAACGAATACGTGAACGTTCCCGCATCGATGCGCGAGGTGTCAAGCACCTCGCCGATCAATCCGGCGAGGCGATCCGTCTCGTCGGCGATCAGCGCCAGGAAGGCGTCGCGCTGCTCGGACGTGAGCTCGCGCCAGCGCGCCTGGAGCGTGCGCGCCGATCCGATCACGGACGCCATCGGCGTGCGCAGCTCGTGCGACACGAGCGAGACGAAGTCCGCGCGCATCGTCGACAGGCGACGCAGCTCGTCGACCGTGCGGCGCTCGGCCTCGTAGGCACGGATGTTCTGGACGGTCGACGCGACGAGCCGTCCGAGCAGGCCGACGACCTCGATCTCCGCCGGCGAGAACGCATCCTCCTCACGGCGGACGAGCGCGAGCATGCCGGCGACGCGCGCGCCTGAAAGCAGCGGCGCCACGATGCGGCTCCCGAGGCCGACGGCGACGAACTCTCGCTCCTCGACGTACCGGTCGGCCTCGAGCTTCGGCCGGTAGAGCGGCTGGGTCTGCAGCTCGTCGAGCAGCGTCCCTTCGAGCGGCTGGCGCGAGCCGCTCGGAAAGAGCGTCTCCGCACCGACGCCCGCGGTCGCCATCACCTGGGCCATGCCGTCGTCGGCGAGCACGATCGCAACGCGATCGAACGGAACGAGGCCGGCGAGCTCACGGATGAAATTGCCGAACGACTCCCGCAGCTCGAGCGACGAGCTGAGCGCGCGTGCGCACCGGTTCGCGGCGTCGAGGAGGTCGACCCGGCGCCCGAGCTCGTCGCGCAGGCCCTCGGCCTCCTCCGCACGGTCGCCCGCCGAGCGCGTCTCCAACACGAGCCGCTGCACGAGCCAGCCGACGATCGCCGCCATCGAGAGCTCGAGCGCGGTCTGCATGATCACGAGCTCCCAGCTGAACCGCACATTAAGGTGGTTCGAGCGCAATCTCTCGAAGCCACCGAGCACAGGAGCCGACACAGCCGCGAGCAAGACGCCGCCGGTCATCCCGAAGCGCACGCACGCCGCTGCGAGGTCGAGGTACAGGATCTGCTGCACCGGCAGCCCGCGCTCGTAGCTCAGGACGAGCACGTACGCGATCACGATCGCCGTGTCGAAGCACTGTGCGAGGACGCTCTGCGCGAAGGGATGGAGCGCGGCACGCTCCGAGCGCGCGAGCGCGAAGAGCGCGCCGGCACCCACGCCGAAGACACACGTCGTGATCCAGGCCCAGGTGCGATAGGCCGTCGGAATGTCGCCCGACGCGACCGCCGCGAGCACGAGTGGGAACGCGATCGCACGGACGAGCGAGATCCAGCGCTCGACAGTCGTCAGCCGCATCGCGCCTCGATTCGCTCGAGCGCCCAGCGCGCGTGCTCGGCGAGCAGCTCGTCGTCGCCGTGCGCGTGCCGTTCGACGGCGGCGCGCGTGCGCTCGTCGCCCACGTTGCCGGCTGCGACGAGCGCGTTCCGCTGCAGCCAGCGCGGATCGTTCCGCGGCACGAACAGCCGGTCGTAGGACTCGACGCGCCCTTCCAGCCAGTCGACGAGATCGACGTGGGCGGCCGCGTCGGTCGCATCGCCGGCGCGGCGGCCCTCGATCCCTCGGTTCCACGGGCAGACGTCCTGGCAGATGTCGCAGCCGTAGACCTGGGCACCGAGAGCCTCGCGGTAGTCGGCCGGGATCGGCTCCGGTGTCTGCGTCCAGTACGAGAGGCAGCGCGTGGCATCGAGCGTGCCCGGCTCGTCGAGCGCGCCGGTCGGGCACGCATCGACGCAGATGCGGCACGAGCCGCAGTCGGTCGAAAGCGGCGGCGTCCGATCGAGCTCGGCGGCGGTGACGAGCGTGCCGAGCACGACCCACGACCCGTGACGGCGCGTGATCAGCATCGTGTTCTTGCCGTAGAAGCCGACGCCCGCGCGAACCGCAGCCTCGCGATCGACGTGCTGGTTCGCGTCGACGAGCACGCGGTATGGAGCGCCGAGCGCCCGGCCGATGGCGTCGAGCGCCTCGCGGAGGTCTGCGTAGCCGTCGTGCCACGTGTAGCGGGGCAGCCGGCCGTGGCCGCTCGGGCGCTTCGGCTCGGGCGCGTAGTAGCAGAGTGCAGCCGACACGACACTGCGAGCGCCGTCGAGCACCCGCTCCGGGTGGCATGACACTTCCGGGCTCGCCATCGTGAACCGCATGCCGCCGAAGAGCCCGCGCTCGCGGCGCGCGAGGATGTGGCGCTCGGTCTCGTCGTACGGCTCTGCACGAGTGACGCCCACGGCGTCGAGCCCGAGCTCCTCCCCCAGCTTCAGGACTTCCGCGGTCGTCACGTCCCCATTTTGCTGAGAGAATCGTTGCGATGTCGCGCCCCGAGCCCTCCGAGATCATCAGTGCTGCGAGCTTCCGCAGCGAGCTTCGCCGTTTTCTCAGCCGCAGCGACAACGCCGCGGCCGCCGTCGGACTGACGCCGCAGCGCTACGACCTGCTCCTGCAGCTGAAGGCCGCACCCGACGGACAATCGACCGTGACCGAGCTCGCAGGCCGGCTCCATCTGCGCCAGACGGCGGTCACCGAGCTCGTGAAACGTGCGGAGGACGCGGGGCTCGTCCACCGCCGGCGCTCGGAGACCGATCGCAGGGTTTTCCTGCTCGAGCTGACCCAGGAGGGCGACCGCCGGGTGACCCGGGCGTTCAATGCGTTGCGCCGCGATCGGGTCTCGTTCGCCCGGGCCTTCGAGGAGCTCGACCTCCGCTTCCGAGCCCAGTCTCGACGTTGACTTGCCAGATACATCATCGTATGATCTACCTACGAGCCGGCTCGGGTGGCCACAGCCCGGGCCGGCGTCCTACTTCTTCACGAGCACGCGGAACGTCTTCGTGATCACCGTCTCGCCCTTGTAGTCGAGATCGACGAAGCCGCGGATGCGATGGCCGCGGTAGCGCACGGGCACTGTCCACGCGCAGGTCGCGGTTGTCTTTCTCAGCGTCGAGGACGCGACGGGCTGAGTCCCGAACGTGCACCCGACGAGATCGGCCTGCCCCGCTTCGTTCAGCCGTAACGTCGCTGTCAGGAGCGAACCGCCGTGCGAGAAGGCGAGATGGAATGCAAGAACGTGCAGAGGCGGTGCGAACTGCGCGCGGATCGAGACGGCGCCCGCGACGGTGAGCGAGCACGTTGCGCCCTGCGCCGACGGACAGCCCGTCCAGCCGACGAAGCGGTAGCCCATGGCAGGCGATGCCGTCAGCGTGAGCGCCGACCCGGCGGCCCACGTCCAGCGGCAGCTCGTCGCGCCCGCGCACGAGACATTGGGCTGCGGCGTGTCGACCACGCTCTGCCCGCCGGCGCCGACCGCGACCGAGACGACCGCTTCGGCCTCGTTCAGGTGACGCAGCCACGGCGAGTCCTGGACATCCCACCAGCTCCCGGAGTGCGCGTAGTAGTCGTCGTGCTTGTAGTCGAGGATCGCGGTGTCGATCGTCGTGGCAGACGGCGTCGGCGCAAGGACGTCGAGCGAGTTGTCGCAGACGTGCAGCGGATCGGTCGGGCACTTGTGCGGCGGCCCAGGGCTCGACGTGTCGTCGAGCGCGCCGAGGGCGTTCACGAGCTCGTGCGCGGCGACGACCGCCGAGTAGCCGCCGCGGATGCCCGTCGCTTCGATGCTGCCGCAACCCTTTCCCGGCGCGGTGCTCTCGAGGTTCGGCGCGATGAAGACGCCGGCAAAGCCGCCGCTCTGGGCGCTCACGTACGCCGAGCCGCACTCGGTTCCCGTCGCCGGCTGCGCCTGGTCGTAGTAGACGAGGTACTTCTTCGTCGGATCCGTGAACCCGGCGGCGACGAGGTCGTCGCGGATCAGCGGGAGCCTTTGCGCCGGCGCGCTGTTGTAGTACGCGGTGTCGTGCGAAAGCTTGACGTCGGAGATGTCGAGCGCGCCGAAGCCGCTACACGACGGGAACGCCGCGAAGTCCCAGCGGGGCGTGCGCGTGGGATCTTCCACACGCCACCAGGCGTCGATCGAGCCGATGTCGGTCGCGATCGCGGACGCGACTTGAGCGAAGCGGTCGGTGCCGTCCGCCGGCGACGCGTAGATCACGTGGATCTCGTCGCCACCGAAGGTGTCGGGACGGTCGGCCGCGCTCGGCGCGTCGCCGCACCACGTCACCGGCGTCACGGCGGCGTGTGCCGCCGGTGCGAACGCCGCGAACGCGGCGGCCGCAACCGCTAGCCGAAGCCGAGAATGAACTTCGCGTCCTCGGACATCCGCTCCGGCGACCAGGGCGGCTCGAACGTCAGCTCGGGCTTCACCTCGTCGACGCCGGGAAGGTCGCGGACGAAGCGGGCGATGTCCTCCTCGATCATCTGCCCGGCCGGACAGCCCATCGACGTCAGCGTGTAGATCACCTTCACCGCCGGCCCCTCGACCTCGACGTCGTACAGCAGTCCGAGCTCGACGATGTCCATCCCGAGCTCGGGATCCTCGACCTGGCGTAGCGCTTCGACGACTTCTTCCTGCGTGGGCATGGACCGAGGGTAGCTGACGTTTCACCGAGAGAGGATTTCGGGCACGACAACGAATGCTGCGCAGAAAAAAGTCCTGCAAACGCCGTCCGGCCACGCTGGTACCGTGCGTCAAGGTGCCGTCGGAAACGCCCAATTTCCAGGCATATCGCGGTGAGCGCACGCCCCGCTTTGTCAACGAGGCGGAGCTCGAGTACGCGAAGATCCTCGACTACCACGGTGTGCCGTGGATGTACGAGCCGCACACGTTCGTGCTCGAGCGCGACGACGACGGTCGCGTCGTCGAGGCGTTCACGCCCGACTTCTATCTGCCGGACCAGGATCTGTATCTCGAGGTCACGGTGATGAAGCAGTCGCTCGTGACGCGCAAGAACCGCAAACTGCGGCGAGTGCGCGAGCTCTATCCCGAGGTGCGGATCAAGCTCTTCTACGAGCGGGACTTCGACCGGATCGCCGCCCGCTACGGGCTCCGCAAAGCCTCCTGATCCAGCTGGATTCCCGCATCGGCGAGATCTACCTCGGCGCGGCCGAGATCGCGGCGCGCGTGGCCGAACTCGGCGCCGAGATCGCCCGCGACTATCGCAACCGCGAGCCGCTCCTCGTCGGGCCGCTGAAGGCCTGCCTGCCGTTCGTCCCTGACCTCTCGCGCGCCCTGCCGATCCACCACGGGCTCGACTTCGTCGAGCTCTCGGGCTACGGCTCGGCGGCGATGGGCGGCCATGACCGCATCCGCTTCATCAAGGATCTCGATCTCGAGATCGCAGGCCGCGACGTGCTGATCGTCGACGAGGTCGTCGACACGGGCCTGACCATGAACTACCTGACGCGCGCGCTTTCGCTGCGCGGGCCCGAGTCGCTCGCGGCGGTCACGCTGTTCGACCGGCCCTACCGCCGGCTCGTCGACGACCTGCCGATCCGCTACGTCGGCTTCACCGTCCCGGACGAGTTCTTCGCCGGCTACGGATTCGACCTCGACGAACAGTGGCGGAACCTGCCCGACCTGCACCTAATCCCCCAGGTTTAGCCAAGGCTAAACTCTCTCCGTGGCCAGCGGAGGAGGAGTCGTCCAGGAACAGCTCCCCGGCGGGCTCAAGACCGTCGACGAGGTCTTCCATCGTCGCCGGCCACGACTCGTCTCGTTCCTCGGCCCCGCGTTCATCGCGTGCGTCGCGTACATCGACCCCGGCAACTTCGCGACGAACATCGCCGGGGGCTCGAAGTTCGGCTACACGCTGGTCTGGGTGATCGTCGCCGCGAATCTGATGGCGATGCTGATCCAGACGCTGTCGGCAAAGCTCGGCGTCGCCACCGGCAAGAACCTCCCGGAGATCTGCCGCGAGCGCTTCTCACGTCGCACGGCGACGGGGCTCTGGGTGCAGGCCGAGGCGATCGCGATGGCGACCGACCTCGCCGAGTTCCTCGGCGCCGCGATCGGCTTCCACCTCCTCGTGCACACCTCGCTCCTCGTCTCGACGTTTCTCACCGCCGTTACGGCGTTCGGGCTGCTCGGCCTGCAGCGCTTCGGGATGCGGCCGTTCGAGGCGGTGATCGCGACGCTCGTCGGCGTGATCGGGCTCTGTTATCTCGCGGAGCTCTTCTACTCGAACCCGAACCTCCACGCCGCCGCCTATCACGCCGTCGTGCCGAGCTTCAAAGGACACGAGTCGGTGCTGCTCGCAGTGGGGATCCTCGGCGCGACCGTGATGCCGCACGTGATCTACCTGCACTCGGCGTTGACGCAGGACCTGGCGCCGACGGGCGCAGCGGTCTCGAAGCGGCGTGTGCTCGGCTACACGCGAGTCGACGTCGTCGCGGCGATGACGCTCGCCGGGCTGATCAACATCGCGATGCTCGTGATGGCTGCGAGCACTTTCTTCAAGAGCGGCCTGCCGAACGTCGCCTCGCTCGAAGGCGCGCACCGCACGCTCGACCCGATCCTCGGCTCGACCGCGAGCGCGCTCTTCGCGGTCGCGCTGCTCGGCTCGGGGCTGTCGTCGTCGGCGGTCGGAACGCTCGCCGGGCAGGTCGTGATGCAGGGATTCATCCGCAAGCGGATCCCGGTGACCGTGAGGAGGCTCGTGACGATGATCCCGGCGTTCGTCGTCGTCGCGATCGGCGTCGACCCGTCACGAACGCTCGTGATCTCGCAGGTGGTGCTCTCGTTCGGGATCCCCTTTGCGCTGATCCCGCTCGTGCGCTTCACCGCCGATGCCGGCTTGATGGGGGCACTCGTGAACAGGCGCGTGACGACGCTCGCGACGTCGGTCGTCGCCGCCGTCATCGTCGCGCTGAACGTCTTTCTGCTCGTCGAGGTATTCGGCTTCTAGGGGAGGTAGCCCATCGGGTCGACGGGCTTGCCGTCGACCCGCACCTCGAAGTGCACGTGCGGCCCGGTGCAGAAGCCGGTACAGCCGCTATAGCCGATCACCTGTCCCTGTCCCACGTGCTCGCCGCACGTGACGGCGATTCGTGACTGGTGGCCATAGCCGGTCACGAGGTTGTTGCCGTGGTCGATCATGACGAAGTTGCCGTAGCCCTCCTCCCAACCGCAGTAGATGACGGTTCCGGCGGCGGCGGCCTCGATCGGCGTTCCCTCGGGCACGCCGATGTCGAGTCCCGGATGGAATCCGCATACGCCTTCGAGGCACCGCGGCCCGAAGGGGCTCGTCACGGGACCGCTCACCGGCCAGATCAGCCCGGCCGACGACGGAGTCGCGGTCGTCGCGCTCGGAGTCTGCGACGCCTGGATCTGCGCCTCGATCTTCGCCGACTCGGCCTCCTCGCCCGCGATCTCGTTCGCGAGCGCGCGATCCTTCGCCGAGAGGTGTGAGAGATCGGTGTTCTGCTGGTTGCGCTGCTGCGCGAGCTCGTTCGTCGCGCCGATCAGCGCGTCCGCCGTGTCCTTCGCCTGCTGCTCGCGGACGGCGAGCGCACGTTCGTCCTGGAGCACCTGCAGGCGCGCACGTTTCGTCTGCAGCTGCTGCGTCCGCATCGAGCTCTTCGCGTTCTTCACCTCCGCCGCGATCCGCCTGTCCTCCTTGCCGATCAGCGTCACGTAATGGAGGTTCTCGATCACGTCGGAGATCGAGCTCGAGCCGAGCAGGAAGTCGAGCGTCGACGGCTGCCCGCCCTCGTAGATTGCGACGAGGCGCAGATTCAGCCGGTGCACGGCGAAGCGGTACTCCTTCTTCAGTCCGTCCAGGCGCCGCGTCTGGAGCTTGTAGAGCGACGTCAGGTCGGAGAGCCGCTGGCGGCGGAGCTTCAGGTCCTGCTGGAGTGACATCAGCTTCTGCGAGACCGTGCCGACCTGCGTCTCGAGACCGCCGATCCGGTTGCTGAGGACGGCGATCTGGTCGCGGAGGCTCTGCTCGCTCGCGCGGGTCGCCGCCAGCTTCGCCTGGTTCGCCTGGATCGACTGGTCGACCTGCTGCTTCTGGTGGATGTTGTCGCCGAGCGCGGGCGCAGCGACGACGCAGAAGACCAGCACGCCGAGGACGATTCGCCTCGCCATGAGCCGGTGTTCGGCGCCGGGCCGGGCTACTCCTTCGCCTGCTGGTCGATGCCCTGGAGCGCCTCGGCCGCCGCGCGCCTGAGCGGCCCGACGAGCCGGCGGTAGTCGACGTCGTCGATCTTCCCGGTTCGATGGTCGAACTCGAGCTCCTTGAGCGCGGCGAGCGCGCGGTCCCGCGCGTCCATCAGCTCCAGCCGACGCTCCGCCCTCTCGTCCGGCGCGTCGATCACGTCCGAGTCCGCGAAGAACGGAAGCGACACGAGAACCACGGCAGCGACGGCGACGATCGCGCCCAGGATCAGTGCCGTCACCCTCGCGCGAGGGCGAGCCGCGCAACGAGCCGGCGCTGCTCGCGGGCGTCAGGCCAGAGTGTGATCAGCGAGCCACCAAGGAAGATGAAGCCGGCGAGCCAGATCAGGTTCACGAGCGGCTTGACGAGAATCTGGAAGATCACCGATCCGTCCGCATTCTGCTGCGAGAGGATCACGTACAGGTCCTGGGCACGGAGATAATCGGTGCGGATGCCGACCTCGTGCGACGGGCCGAGCAGCGAGGAGTTGATCAGGCTCGTGTCGAGCGTTCCGTGCGCGCGGCCGCCGAGAGCGAGGACGGCGCGATCCTCGACCTGCCGGCCGGATTCGCTGACCGACGGGATCTTCTGCATCTGCTTGTACGAGACCGTGTAGCCGTCGATGCGGGTCGACTGCCCGGGCTTGAGCGTGCGTTCGACGTTCGTCTGGTAGGCGCTCGAGCCGGCGACGCCGATCGCGAACAGCACGACCGCGGCGTGGACGACATAGCCGCCGTAGCGCCGTCGGTTCCGCGCGACGAGCTGCAGCAGCGACCCCGTCGCCCTCGTGCCGCGCACGAGCTCGACGACGATCGTCGTGAGCACGAAGACGCAGAACGTGTATGCGATCAGGCCGGGATGCGACGAGCCCGCGCCGGCGGCGATCAGCCCGCCCCCCGCGATGAGCGCCGCGAGGATCGGCCAGCGCAGCGTCTTCAGCAGCGCGCGCGCCGACGAACGACGCCAGGCGATCAGCGGCCCGATCCCCATCAGCAAGAGCAGCGGCAGGCCGAAGATGCGCAGGAAGAAGTCGTAGTACGGCCGTCCGATCGTGCGCGACTCGCCGAGGAAGACGCTCGTCAGGATCGGGAAGAGGACGCCCCAGAGGATCGTCAGGCAGAGCGCGACGAAGAGCAGGTTGTTGTAGAGGAACGTCGCCTCGCGCGAGAGAGCGCTCTCGAGCTTCGTCCGCGCGCGCAAGAGCGGCAGCCGCCAGAGGATCAGCGCGACCGAGAAGAGCGAGGTGGCGACGACGAAGCCGAGGAACCAGCCGCCGATCGGACTCTGCGCGAACGAGTGGATCGAGTTGACGACGCCGGACCGCGTCAGGAAGTCACCGAAGACCGCGAGCTCGAACGAGAGCGCGACGAGGATCATGTTCCAGACGCGCAGCATCCCCTTGCGTTCCTGGACCATCACCGAGTGCAGGAATGCGGTCGCGGCGAGCCACGGCATCAGCGCCGCGTTCTCGACCGGGTCCCAGCCGTAATAGCCGCCCCAGCCGACCTCGATGTACGCCCAGTGCGCACCGAGGATCTGGCCGAAGCCGAGGAACATCCACGCGGTGAGCGTCCACCGGCGCGTCGCGACAATCCAGCGCTCGTCGGTGTGGCCCGAGATCATCGCCGCAGCCGCGAAGGCGAACGGCACGCTGAGCCCGACGTAGCCGAGATAGAGCATCGGCGGGTGCGCGACCATGTACGGGTTCTGCAGGCTCGGCGTCAGACCGGCGCCGTCGAGCGGCGGCACCTGCGTCTTGAACGGGCTCGCGACTGCGACGAGGATGAAGCTGAAGAACGTCGCGAGCGTGCCCATGATCGGCACGACCCAGACGATCAGGTCTCGAAGCAGCTTGCGGTTCAGCAACACGACGAGGGCGCCGTAGCCGGAGAGCACGAGCAGCCAGAGGAGCAGCGAGCCCTCCTGCCCACCCCAGAACGCGGTCAGCGCGTAGATCGTCGAGAGGTCGCGGCTCGTGTGGTTGGCGACGTAGACGAAGCTGAAGTCGTGGTGCACGAGCGCGAGCGCGAGCACGATCGCGGCGACGATCGTCGAGCCGAAGCATGCGACGAGCGCGTTCCGCGCCGAGTCGGCAAGGCGGTTTCGCTTCTGGAGTGCCGCGTAGGTTCCGGCGCAGGCTGCGTAGAGCGCCAGGCCGAAGCTGACGACGAGGGCCGCCCTCCCGAGATCAGCCATCTACTCGGTGCTGTTCGGAGCCGTGGTGTACTTGCTCGGGCACTTCGTCGTCATCGAAGTGGAGACGAACGTCGAGCCGTTGAGGTGGCCGTTCAGGTTGACCTCGCGTCCGGTCTTGAAAAGGTCGGGCACCGCGCCGCGGTAGACGACCGGGACGAGAATGCTTGCGCCCTGGATGTTGTGGAGCGTGAACCGCAGGCCTCCGGTGCTGCCCGCGTCGCCCTTCACCTTGCCGACCACCTTGCCGGTCAGCGAGACGTTGCCGTTGTGGCCGGCGAGGTTGCTCGGCTGGAGCAGCGGCTCGGAGCCGCCGACCGCGGTGTAGATCAAGAACACCGCCAGGACCCCGGCGACTGCAAGTGCCACCACGAGCCGCGCAGGGCTGCGTGTCCGACCGGTCACGCCCACCAGTCTAGCCTGATGCGAACACGAGTTTTAGAAGAAAGAGTTACGCGTCGGCCCGGGAAAGCTTCCGGCCGGGGATCCGGTAGCCATGATCCGCACAAAGCGAGCCGGGGTTCTCCTCGGTCAGCGCGTCGCAGTAACCCTTGCCGTACGCGGCCCGCATGAAGGCGGCGACGACCTCGAGGCTCCAGTCGCTGATGCCCGCGGCCTCACGCCAGAGATCGGCGAGGCGGAGGTCGATGTCGAGCTCGAGCAGGTCGATCCGTGAGGGGCGGGAAGCCATGCGAGGAGGGTAAAAAAAGGGTCGGACGGACTCAGGCGCACCGGCTCAGGATCGGACGGCTAGCGTCCGGCCATGTCAAGAATTCGTGTGGGGCCGGCGCACGTTCCCTCGCAGGAAAGCCCCGATGCCGCGGTCGCGATGCTCCTCGAGCGCGGCTACTCCGCCTGCGAGCTCGACTTCGAGCAGAAGTTCTGGATGGATTACGACTTCGCCGCGCAGCTCGGGAAGCTCGCGGCGGAAAACGACATCGTCCTCTCCGTGCACGCGCCGATCGCGGGCTTCATGGGGCATGCCGAGCGCGGCAAGAAGCTGAACATGGCGGTCGGGATGCTCGACCATTCCGCCGGCATCGCCAAGGCTGCGGGTGCGGAGGTCGTCGTCTTCCACCCCGGCTTCCTGCTCGGACGGACGCGCGAGGCGACGATCGACTCGGTCTGCGAGCAGCTCGGCGAGCTGCGCGAGCGGCTCGAGGGCAAGGACCGCGCGGTGCCGTTCGGGATCGAGGTGATGGGGCGCGTGCGCGACTTCGGCTCGGCCGACGACGTCGTCGAGATCTCGCGGCGGCTCGGCTGGGTCCGCCCCGTCCTCGACTTCGCCCACATGCACGCGACCTCGGACGGCGCGTTCACGACTGTCGAGCCCTTCGCCGAGGGGCTCGCGAAGGTCGACGCGGTGCTCGAGCCCGGCGCGCCGTTTCACATCCACTTCTCGGACATCCAGTTCGCGAACCGCAACGAGACCAAGCATCTCCCCTACGGCGCGGGCACGCTGCGCGCCGAGCCGCTTCGCGACGCGCTTGCGCAGTTCGAGCGTCCGGCGACGGTGATCTCGGAGTCGCCGGACGAGGAGTCGTCACAGACGATCCGCGCGGTGCTCGGCGCGGCCCACGGCCTCTAGGATGGGACCTATGTCGGCACGGCACCGGTTGGTTGACACTGCACCCGAGCAGGTGCCGCACGAGTTCGCGCAGGCCGTGATCGACTTCTGCAAGTCGATCGACGCGATCAGCGAGGGCTACGTGGGCCTCACCGAGATCACCGTGGACGCCCAGAACCCCTACCAGCAGCTCGCCGCGGCCTTCGTCCTCGCACAGGAGGACGTCGAGCATGTGCAAGCCGTCGCTCAGCGCTTCGACGCGACGATGCCGGCCGACGTCGTCGCGGGCGGCTGCAACGTGCTCGACGGCCCGGGCATCGACGTGTGGCGCAAGCAGGCGCAACGGGTCTTCCGCAGGTAGCCGTGCTCGATCCGAAGGCGTTCAAGGCGTACGACGTGCGCGGTCTCTATCCGTCCGAGCTCGACGAGACGGGCGCGTACGCAGTCGGGCGCGCGTACGTCGAGCAGTTCGAGCCGCGCCGGATCGCGGTCGGCCGCGACATGCGCCTCTCGTCGCCGTCGATGGCCGAGGCGCTCGTCCTCGGCGCGTCGGAAGGCGGTGCCGAGGTCGTCGACATCGGGATGGTCGGCACCGAGATCCTCTACTTCGCGGTCGGCGAGCTCGGGCTCGACGGCGGCGTGATGGTCACCGCGTCGCACAATCCGAAGGAGTACACGGGGATGAAGATCGTGCGGCGCGGCGCGCTGCCGGTCGGCGGCGAGTCGGGTTTGCTCGACATCCGCGACCGAGCGGCGAAGGGCGAGTGGCGCGAGGCGTCGCCGGGCGAGATCGTGAGCGAGAACGTCTGGGAGCGATTCCTCGACCGCGTGCTCTCGTTCGTCGACACGGAGGCCATCTCGTCCCTGCGAGTCGTCGTCGACGCCGCGAACGGGATGGCCGGCGTGATGCTGCCGCCGGTGCTCGCGCGCCTGTCGCAGGTCGACGTGGTGCGCTGCTTCTTCGAGCCCGACGGCTCGTTTCCGAACCACGAGCCGAACCCGCTGCTTCCGGAGAACCGCGAGTTCATCGTCGGGCGGATGCGCGAGGAGGGCGCGGATTTCGGCGTCGCCTACGACGGCGATGCCGACCGCTGCTTCTTCGTCGACGACGCGGGCGACTTCGTCCCCGGTGACTTCGTGACTGCACTCTTCGCGGAGCTGATGCTCGCGCGCGAGCCGGGCGGCAAGGTGATCTACGACGTGCGCGCATCGTGGGCAGTGCCGGAGGCGATCACGGCGGCGGGCGGCGAGCCGCTCGTCAACCGTGTCGGGCATTCGTTCATCAAACAGCGGATGCGCGACGTCGGCGCCGTCTTCGCCGGCGAGGTCTCGGCGCACTACTACTTCCGCGACTTCTCGCAGGCCGATTCCGGGGTGATCCCATTCCTGCTGATGCTCGAGCTCGTCTCGAAGCGCGGGAAGCTGTCGAAGGTGCTCGCCGACTTCCGCTCGCGGTACTTCCTGACGGGCGAGATCAACACGCCTGTGTCGGACGTGGCGCTGAAGCTGCAGGAGCTGAAGGAGCGCTTCGGGCCCGAAGGCCGCGTCTCCCATCTCGACGGCCTCTCGGTCGAGGCGGACGACTGGCACTTCAACGTCCGCCCGTCGAACACCGAGCCGCTCCTGCGGC
>DASYAO010000159.1:0-9459 GCA_036501285.1 Gaiellaceae bacterium | reverse complement strand
TTCTCTTAGGGAGTGAACTGCCGATGCGTCACCGTCGGTGGCGTTGTGCTCGCCGTAGGGCTTGCGAGCCTTGCTCTCCTTGCCGCCGGTTGCGGCGGCGCTTCGAAGTCGCCGGCGGTCGCGAGCTTGGCGACGACGAGTACGGCCGCGAGCACGAGTGCGACGGCCGGCGACGCGTCTAATCGCGCGGAGCTGGCGTCCTGAGTCAAGCGCAGCAGGCCGCAGCGCCCAAGGCGATGCTGGCGTTTGCCTCGTGCATGCGTTCGCACGGCGTCCCGAGCTTCCCTGATCCCAACAGCCAGGGGTTGATTCCGCTCGCGACGATGAACAGGATCGATCCGAGCTCGCCTGCCGTCTTGTCGGCCTTCAAGACCTGCGAGCCGCTCGAGTCCAAGGTCGGCCCGAGGATCGAATTCGGAGCCGACGGATCCGTCGCCGAACGCCGCTAGCGCCGGAGAACCCTCCGTTACTTGCCGCCGCGAGCACGCGCACGCGCGGCAGACACTGCGTGCGCCGCGGCTTCCAGCTTGTCGTCGAGCGGCTCGAGCTCGATCGTCTCGCCGGTGCGATGCGCGAGCGCGTCTTCGAGCAGGCGATCCGCGAACCAAGGGTTGCGCGGTAGCAACGGGCCGTGGAGGTACGTACCGTAGATGCGGCCCGCGCGGCAGCCTTCGAAGCCCGTCCGCGCGTCGTTCCCGTAGCCGGCGACGACACGGCCTAGCGGTTCCGCACCCTCGTCGAGGATCGTGCGGCCGGCGTGATTCTCGAACCCGGCAAGAGATTGCCCGGCCCAGTCGCACTCGAGCAAGACGTCGCCGATCATCCGCCGCGAGCCGGCGACCGTGTGCAGCGGCAGCACCCCGACCCCGGGCAGCTCGACTCCGGCCTGGTCACGGTAGAACCGCCCGAGGAGCTGGTAGCCGCCGCAGACGGCGAGCATCGCCGCACCCGCGCCCGTCGCCCCGCGCAGAGCGTCGGTCTTGTGCGCGAGGTCGCCCGAGACCAGCGCCTGCTCGCGATCCTGGCCGCCCCCGACGTAGAAGAGGTCGACGCCGTCGGGCACCGGCGCGTCGAGGCCGATCGCCACGGTCTCGAGCTCGTAGCCACGGCGCCGCGCGCGCTCCCGCAAGACCGCGATGTTGCCGCGGTCGGCGTAGATGTTCAGGTACTCGGGATAGAGATGCCCGACCGTGAGCCTCACGCGCGCTGCTCCGACCGAGGCTCCAAGTTAGCGACGCAGACGGACGTACGGGCAGAGCCCGCACGTCCTGAAGTCGGCGCCGACGAGCGGCGCCTCACGCGCGCTGCTCCGACCGAGGCTCCAAGTTAGCGACGCAGACGGACGCACGGGCAGAGCCCGCACGTCCTGAAGTCGGCGCCGACGAGCGGCGCCTCACGCGCGCTGCTCCGACCGAGGTTCCAAGTTAGCGACGCAGACGGACGTACGGGCAGAGCCCGCACGTCCTGAAGTCGGCGTCGACGAGCAGCGCCTCACGCAGCAGCCTGCTCCCAGTATTCGGGAACGTGGCCGCGGCCGGCGACGATCCCGCGCAGGCCGAGCATCGCCGTGTAGGTCGGCAGAACGACGAGCTCGCCGCCCGCGGGCGTTTCCGTCAACCCGCGGTCGAGCGCCTGCTCGAGATCCGGAACGACGTCGATCCGCGTGCGGTCGAGGCCGCCGTAGGCGAAGCGCAGCGCGAGCTCCGCCGCTCGGCTGCCGGTGACGATCACTCGATCGAGGGACGCCAGCAAGGGCTCGAAGTCGACGTCCCAGATCCAGGAGACGTCGCGGCCGTCGGCGATCTCGTCGTTCAGTGCGACGACGGCAAACGACGGCGCGCCGGCCTCGATCAGGGTCTGCACGGCCTCGTTCGCCCCGGCCGGGTTCTTGACGAGGAGCAGCAGCACACGCCGGTCGCCGACCGTGATCCGCTCGAAACGGCCGAAGGCCGACGTGAACGACTCGAGCCCGGCCGCGATCTCGTCCATCGGCACGCCGAGCTCGCCGGCGAGCGCCGCGGCCGCGGTCGCGTTGTAGACGTTGTAGAGCCCGGGCAGGCGCAGCCGCACACGCGCCGTCCCCTCGGGGCTCGAGAGCGTGAACGTCGAGCCGTCGAGGCCGTGCAGGTCGATCTGGCGGGCTGCGACGTCAAGGGAAAGCCGCGCGCGGCCGCAGCCGGCGCAGCGCCACTCGCCGAGGTGCCCGACGTACGCGGCCGCGTAGAGGTAGGGCCGCCCGCAGGCAAGGCAGTACTTGGAGTCGGCGGCGTGCTGGAGCGCCGGTCGGGCGTGGGCCCGGTCGTCGAGGCCGAACGTGCGCACGGGGCCCTCGTAGGCGCGGGCGAGCTCGCCGAGGAGTGGATCGTCTGCGTTCGCGACCAGGGCGGCCTCCGAGCTACCGGAGAGCGCCTCGCGCCAACCGGCGGCGACCCGCTCGAGCTCGCCGTAGCGGTCGAGCTGGTCGCGGAAGAGGTTCCCGAGGAGCACGGCTCGCGGCCGAACGCGGCGGAAGACTTCCGGGAAGGCTGCCTCGTCGACCTCGAAGAGCCCGAGCTCGGCGCTCTCGGCGGCGAGGAGGGCAGAGGCGATCCCGGAGACAAGGTTCGCACCGGAGCCGTTGTGGGCGAGCTGGCGGCCGCGTCCCAGAACCGTCGCGGCCATCGCCGAGGTCGTCGTCTTGCCGTTCGTGGCCGAGATCAGGACGGAGCCATCGGGGAGCGCCGCGGCGAACCGGTCGATCGAAGCGGGGTGGAGCTTCCAGAGAATCTTCCCCGGCAGCGTCGTTCCGCCGCCTGCACCGGCAAGTCGCGAGAGCGCAGCGATCGCGCGCGCTACGAGCTGTTCGAGGCGCAGTACCACCCGACGAGGGTACCTCGGCCGAGGGATTCCAACGGTCGCGGGGGCCGGTCCCCCCATAAAGGGTGAAGCGCCGTCACCTAGGCCGCCATAGGTTCCGCGAGTTCTTTGCGGCAATTGCGGACCCGTGCGCCTAGGCACGGACATGAAGGGAGAACGTGAGTCGGATGCGGCACGATGAACGTCACAGCGCACTTTGGGGCACGGGAAGTCGCGGAGGAGACTCTCGCGGCAGCGCGCTTTGGGGCAAGGGAGGCCGCAAGCCGGCACTCGCCCTGATCGGAGCGCTCGTTGCAGTCATGCTCGTTCCTCTGGCGGCGACGGGTAAGTCGACCGGCAACGGGAACGGCTCGACCACCTCGAGCTCCTTCTACATCACCGACACGCTCCTCCAGCAGGCGCAGTCCGACCCGACCGACACTTTCGCCGTCATCGTCCAGGGCGACGGCAGCAAAGACGCGGACCATCTGGCGCATCAGATCGCGAACGCGTCGGCCAAGGACAACAAGAGCCTCGCGAAGGCGCTCAGCCAGGCCGACAGCGCACTCGCGTCCGCCCAGCAGGCGCTGACGCAGGCGACGCAGAACGCCACGCAGACCGCGGCCGCCGCAGCCGCTGACGTGACGAAGGCTGCACTGACGCTCAAGAAGAGCGACGTGAACGCCGCTTCGAAGGCCGCCGCAGCCGCCGCAGCTGCCCGGCAGGCCCTGATCGCAGCTCAGAACGCACTGACGCAGGCGCAGGCAG
Source organism: Gaiellaceae bacterium (assembly GCA_036501285.1). GTDB lineage: Bacteria > Actinomycetota > Thermoleophilia > Gaiellales > Gaiellaceae > PALSA-600. Next base: position 5,856 of record DASYAO010000159.1, on the reverse strand, counting down.
CTGACGCAGCAGCGAACACCGCTGTCTCGAACGCCGCCACGGACTCCTTCAAGAAGGAGATCCGCGCTGAGTTCTCGTCGATCGCGGGCGTTGCCGCGACGCTCACGGGCGACGAGATCAACCAGCTCGCGCAGAACCCGAGCGGGCTGATCTCGATCACGCCGGACACGCCGGTCGTGCTCTCGGGCAACGGCAACGGCAACAGCAGCGTGCCGTTCTCGTCGACGCAGACGTGGCCGTACGAGTCGAACACTTCGAACAACTGGACGAACGACGCCAACCCGTCGTTCGCGGCGAACATGGGCTCGATCGCGATCGTCGATTCGGGCATCGACTCGACGCGCAGCGACTTCGGCGGGCGCGTGATCGGTTCGGTCAACCTGAGCACGCTTCCTGACGCCCAGGGACCCGGGGACGGCAGCGGTCACGGCACGTTCGTGGCCGGCGTCGCGGCGGGCGGTCTCTCGGGCATGACCGGCGCAGACCCGGCGGCGAAGCTCGTCGACGTCAAGGTCATGGGCGCGGGCGGCGAGGGCATGACGAGCGACATCATCAACGCTTGTCAGTGGATTCTGAACAACAAGGCCAAGTACAACATCAAGGTCGCGAACTTCTCGCTGCACTCGGACATCACGGCGCCGTTCTACATCGATCCGCTGGATCGGGCAGTCGAGCAGCTTTGGTTCAACGGGATCACTGTCGTCGCCGCCGCGGGTAACTACGGCGTCTCCGACACGACCCCGAGCGGCGTGATCTACAGCCCCGGCGACGATCCGTTCGTGATCACCGTCGGAGCGTCGGACACGGACAGCTCGACCAATGTGCAAAAAGCGACGATGGCGCCGTGGTCGGCGTGGGGTTACACGCCGGACGGCTTCTTCAAGCCCGAGCTGTCGGCTCCGGGCCGCTACATGATCGGACCCGTGCCGCCGACGTCGGAGCTTCCGACCGAGCGGCCGGACTCGGTGACCTCGCCGGGTTACATGCAGCTCTCCGGCACCTCGTTCGCGGCCCCCGTGGTTGCGGGTGCGGCCGCCAACATCCTGGCGGCGAACCCGACGTGGACGCCCGACCAGGTGAAGGGCGCGCTGATGCTGACCGCAAAGGCGGCCCACGCGCTGACGAGCGCGGCCGGCGTCGGCGTGATCATGGCGAGCAACGCCGCGGGCGTCTCGAACCCGCCGAACCCGAACCTCGCGCTCGAGCAGTGGGTGCAACAGGGTGCGGCGCAGGCGTACGGCAACTCGTACTCCTTCGACGGCGCCTCCTGGAACAGCGCGGCGCAGTCGAGCGCCTCCTGGAACAGCGCCTCCTGGAACAGCGCGTCGTGGAACAGCGCGAGCTGGAACAGCGCCTCCTGGAACTCCGTCTCCTGGAACAGCGCCTCCTGGAACAGCGCGAGCTGGAACTCGGCCTCGTGGAACAGCGCCTCGTGGAACAGCGTCGCAGCGACGTCGGCCTCACAGGAGGACGCAGCCGACGGCGCCAACACCGAGGATCCGTCGAACCTCGTCCTGAGCAACGACGACATCGCGGCGCTCCTCGCCGATCCGACCTTCGATCCTTCGACGCTCCCGCCGGACCTGCTCGCGGCCTACGAGGCCTCGATCGCACCGCCGGCGGCAGCGCCGGCCCCGGCCGGGCCGACCGGCTCGACCGGCGCGGTGGGCCCGACGGGCCCCACCGGAGTCCAAGCGGCGCCGGCCACGACGACCACCACTACGGCGACGACGCCTGCGACGACTTCTACTTCACCGTAAAGGCGGCGTCGGCTGCGGCCGATAACCGCAAAGAGGAGTTCCTGACCAAGCGATGAGCGCCGTACCAGCAGACATCAGTCTCGACGACATGGCGGGGGAGACGGGAAGCGATTCCCAGCTCCCTCGCCGTGCGGCTTTCTACTTCTGGTTCATCGTCGCCGCGGCAGCAGGCGCGACGACGCCGTTTCTCGCAAACCTCGGGCCTGCGACACACGGGTGGCCGACCTTCGTGATCCTCGGCATTGCCGTCGCGGTCGCGCAGATCTTCGTCGTCGTCACACCGGCCAACCAGAGCTACCACACGACCGGCGTCTTCCTGGTCGCGGCTGCACTGCTGCTGCCGCCCGAGCTCGTGGCGCTGATGGCGCTCGTGCAGCATGTGCCCGACTGGCTCAAGCGGCGACTGCCGTTCCACATCCAGACCTTCAACATCGCGAACTACACACTCGCGGCGATGGGCGCGTGGGGGTCGGCGCACCTGATCAACGCGTCGCATGTGTTCGGCACGCGCGGCGCGACGAGCGCGTTCGCAGACCTCGCCGCGTCAGTCGTCTTCGTCGGCGTGAACCATGCGTTGCTCGCGCCGATGCTCCGCTTCGCGCGCGGCCACTCGCTTCGCGAATCGGGTCTCTTCACCTACGAGAACCTGTCGACCGACGTCGTCCTCTCTGCGCTCGGCGTCGGCGTCGCGACGCTGTGGCACTTCGACGCCTGGCTGACGCCGTTCGCAGTCGCGCCGCTCTTCCTCGTGCACCGCTCACTTGCCGTGCCGGCTCTGCAGGCCGAGGCGCGCGTCGACGTCAAGACCGGGCTTTTCAACGCGCGCTACTTCGCTTCGATGCTCCGCGAGGAGCTCGGCCGTGCGACGCGGTTCGATCGCCCCATGTCGCTCGTGATGGCCGACCTCGATCTGCTGCGCGACATCAACAACACCTATGGCCACCTCGCGGGTGACGCAGTGCTCGCCGGCGTCGCGAAGGTCTTCCGCGAGCAGCTCCGCGAATACGACGTGCCCGCGCGCTTCGGCGGCGAGGAGTTCTCGATCCTGCTGCCCGAGACACGGATCAAGGAGGCGCTCGAGATCGCCGAGCGGATCCGCCGCGCCGTGGCTGCGACCGAGTTCGAAGTGTCGACGTCGAGCGAGCCGATTCGCGCGACGGTGTCGATCGGGATCGCCGGCTATCCGCGCGACGGCGCCGAGGCGAACGAGCTCGTCCACCAGGCCGACCTCGCCGTCTACCGCGCCAAGCTCCAGGGCCGTAACCGTGTCGTCGACTCCTCCGAGGAAGCGCTGCTCGCCCAGCCCGAGAAGCGCACCTCGCGCGTACTGACGCTCCCCGAGGAGAGCCCCGACCCCGTGCGCGTGCTGCCGTCCGCTCCGGAGATCACGCCCGTCGTCGAGCGCCGCGCAACCTCTCGTCCTCATGCTCACTCCGGACCGCGTTTCCTGTGGGTCGGCCGCAACCTCGCGGTCTTCGTGGGTCTCGTCGGCGTGGCCGGCACCGCCACCGGCGTCGTCACGTCGGTCATGGGCGGGCACCTCGACGTGCCCGGCTTGCTGGCGATCCTCGCGCTCGTCGGCGTGGGGCAGGCGCTCTCGATCGAGGTCGAGCGCACCGGTTCGATCTCGGTGAGCGCCGTCGGCGCCCTCGCCGGCGCGGCGATCATTGGACCTCGCGCGGCACTCGCGCTCGGCATCACGATGGCGGTCGTCGAGTGGAGCGCGCGCCGCAGCCGCTTCCACCAGCTGCTTTTCAACGTCGGCGCCCTCACGCTCGCAACGCTTGCCGCGGCGGAGATCTTCACCTGGCATCCGGTGGGAACGGGCTCGAAGGCGATCTATCTCGTCGTCGGCCTCGTTGCCGGCTTCGTCTACTTCGCCGTGAACACCGGCATGATCGCGACGGCGATCGCGCTCGAAGGACGCGACAGCCCGTGGCGCGTCTGGTGCGAGCGGTTCCGGTGGCTGATGCTGCACTACGTCGTCTACGGGTTCATCGCCGCCGTGATCTACGAGGCCTACCAGCCGATCGGGATCTGGGGCCTCCTCGTCTTCGCCCTGCCGCTCTTCCTGATGCGCGAGACGCAGGAGGCGTACGTCCGGCACACCGAGCGCTCGTCGAAGAAGCTGCGCGACGCGGCGGAAACGATCCAGACCCAGAACGTCTCGCTCGAGCGGGCGAACAAGCTGCTGAAGGAGCGCTCGACCGCGGCGATGGAGTCGCTCTCGGCGACCGTGGACGCGCGCGACGCCTACACGGCCGGCCACTCGCGCCGCGTGCAGAAGATCGCGCTCGCGATCGGCCGCGAGCTCGGGCTCTCGCAGACCGAGCTCGAGATCGTCGGTCAGGCGGCCCTGTTCCACGACATCGGCAAGCTCGCCGTCCCTGACGCGATCCTGCTGAAGCCGGACCACCTGACCCAGGACGAGTGGAAGCTGATGCAGCGCCACGCGGAGGAGGGGGCTTCGATCATCAACCGCCTCGGCTTCCTCACCGATGCCGTGCCGGCGATCCGCCACCACCACGAACGCTTCGACGGCCGCGGCTACCCGGACAACCTCGTCGGCGAGGACATCCCGCTCGGCGCCCGGATCATCCACGTCGCCGACGCCTTCGACTCGATGCTCTCGACGCGGGTCTACAAGCCGGCCCGCGACCCCGAGGACACGCTCAACGAGCTCCGCACACACGCCGGGTCGCAGTTCTGCCCGCGCTGCGTGGTCGCGCTCGATCAGGTCGTCGAGCGGGAGGGCATGGCGATCGGCCAGACGCCGGAGCCCCAGCTCGCTGTCGCCTCCTAGACGCGTCGTCCCTCAGCGTCCGGAGCTCGCTCGGGCGTTTTTGCGGTTCGTCCAGGTTGATCTACCATGGTTGCATGGCGGGGAAACGCCGCTACCGGGCAGTCAGGGACATCGATCCGGCCGAGCTCGCGTCCTTTTCGAGCGCGCTTCGCAAGCGCTACTCCGACGAGCAGATCCTCGCCGAGCTGCGCGAGTCGGCCGCCCGCCTCGGCCGCTCGCCGACGATGAAGGAGTTCGCCGCCGACGCCGGCGCGAAGGTGCATCCGCAGACGGTGATCGAGCACTTCGGCACCTGGAACGCGGCCAAGCGCGCCGCCGGGCTCGTGCCGCGACGGTTCGTCACCCGCGAGGAGCTGCTCGCGCTCCTGCGCGAGCTCGCCAACGAGCTCGGCAGACCGCCGACCGCGCGCGACCTCGACGAGCGGCGCGGGCGCGTTCCCTCGAAGTCGCTCTACTGGCACACCTTCGGCTCGCTCTCGGTCGCGCTGCGCGAGGCCGGTTTCGACGTTGCGCTGGGGGAGGAGCGGCTCGAACGCGCGATCGAGCAGGGCGCGGCGGTTGCGCGCGAGCTCGGGCGGCTGCCCAAGTTCGCCGACTGGGCCGACGCGCGCAAGCGCTCGGGCGAGGCGATGCTCACCGAGTGGCAGGTCTACCGGCTCTTCGACGCGGGCGGCGGCGCCTGGGCCGCCTTCCAGTTCCTCGTGCGCGAGCGGCTCGTGTCTGAAGGAGCGGCGGTCGCTCCCGACGGGACGGTCTCGGCTAAGCGGCGGCGAGCGTAGCGAGCCGGCTGAGGCACGTCTCGCGCTCGCCTGGCGCGCGAATCGCAGGCAGCGGGTCGGGATCCACGTAGCGGCGTGGGTGGAACCGCGAGGTCCGCAGCACGCGTCCTTCCGTCAGGGCGAGCAGTGTTCCCTCCCGCACCTCGCGCTTGCGCAGCGAGAGGTGGCAGTAGCGCTCGACGACCTCGAGCGCGAGCTTCGTCGAGGCAAAGAAGATGCCGTCGGCGCCCCGGCCGAGCCAGAGCGGCCGGCCGACACCGCGCGCGAGGTGCACGACCTCGGGCTCGCGCTCGTCGAGCCAGGCGGCGGCCATTGCGCCTTCGAGCGCCTCGAGCGCTGCGGCGTCCGAGTGCGAGTGGGCGGCGACGGCGAAGATCGCCTCCGAGTCGACGGTCATGCGCGGCTCGACGCGGGCACAGTCGTGGCGAACGAGGAGCTCCTCGTCGTTCGTGATGATCCCGTTGTGGATCCCGACCACCGGTCCGTGGCGGACGGGGTGGTTGTTGGCCGCGAT
>DASYAO010000158.1:0-13974 GCA_036501285.1 Gaiellaceae bacterium | reverse complement strand
GCGGGCCGCTTCTCGGCCGAGGCCGAAGACTTGCGGCTCTACCGGCAGATCGCGCAGATGGACGCGAAGGCGCCGTTGCCACGGCTCGCGGCGCAGAAGCCGAAGTGGGACCGCGCGGCCGCGGCCGCGTCAGCGATCGGGTTGAACTCGCTCTCCGGCCGGCTCGAGCTCAGGAGCGCGTAGCGCCGGGATCACGAGGAACGCGAGTGTTCCGACGCCCGCAATCAGGCCGGCGCCTGCCAGCGTCTCGCGCGCGCCGACCGCCCCCGCAATCAAACCTGACCCAGCGGACGCGACCGGCATTAGGGACAGCGAAAACATCCAGTCGATGCTCGTCACGCGCCCGAGCAGCGCGCGCGGAACGCGCCGGTGCATCAGCGTCCCCCACACAGCATTGCCGATAGCGGTTCCGGCGCCCGCGACGAGTCCGAACGCGAGCAGCTCGCCGACGTTCGTCGACAGCCCGTACGCGCCGATCGCAAGGATCGAGACGCCCCAGCCGATGAAAGCGATCACGATCGGCCGTTTCAGATAGCCGCGCTGCGCGTAGGCGAGCGACGCGACGATCGCGCCGGCGGCGCCGGCCGAGTAGACGAAGCCGAGCGTGCGGGCCGAGGAGTGCAGGTCGTTCTTGACAACCAGCGGCAGCAAGACGTTGCGCGAACCGGAGGCGACGTTGGCAAGCCCGGCTGCGACGAGCGATGCCCAGAGCCAGGTCCGGGCGCGCACGAAGGCCCATCCCTCGCGCGCATCGCGCAGCGCCGACCGCGGCTCGTCCGACGGCTCCACCGGCCGCGACGTCAGTGCAAGCGCGGTCGAGACAGACACGACGAACGTCGCTGCGTCGATCGCGAACGCCCAGCCCACACCTGCCACGGCGATCACGACTCCGGCGACGGCGGGGCCGACGAGCCCGGCACCGGTGCGAACGAACTGGTCGAGCGCGTTTGCCTGCGGCAACTGGCCCACCGGCACGATCTCCGGGACGATCGAGCCGAAGGCAGGATTGAAGAGCGCCGCCCCCAGACCACCGAAAGCGACGACGGCGCCGAGGTCGATGAGCGTCAGGTTGTGGGTGATCGCGAGCGCGGCGCCCGTGCCGGTCGCGGCCGCACGTAGCAGGTCGGCGGCGATCATCAGCCGTCGCCGTTCGATCCGGTCGGTGAGCACGCCGCCGGCGGTGACGAAGATCACCGTCGGCGCGACGTACGCGGCGCTGATCCAGCCGAGCGCGGCAGGGTTGTTCGTCAGCTGGTAGGTCTGCCACGGATAGGCGACGAGGAAAACGAAGTCGCCGACCAGCGACGTCGTCATCCCGGCCCAAAGGAGCGCGAAGTCCCGGATCCGGAGCGGTTCGAGCATGCGTGGCAGACGCATGCGCGCGATTATCGTCGCGGCATGGAGGTCGTCAGCGACGCCCGGTTCGCGATGTTGCACCCAACGGGCGGCCACCCCGAGTCGCAGGCGCGGATCGACGCTCTACACGAGCGCTTCTCGTTCGTCGGCTGCGAACCTGCGAGCGAAGCTGACGTGCTGCGCTGTCACACGCCAGCGCTCGTCGAGCGCGTGCGCACGGCGCGCGGTTGGCTCGATCCGGACACCGCGTGCACGGAGACGTCGTTCGAGGCCGCTCTGCTCGCGGCCGGAGCGGCGATCGAAGCGGTGCGCCGAAACGGGTTCGCGCTCGCGCGGCCACCGGGCCACCACGCCGAGCCGGGGCGGGCGATGGGCTTCTGCCTCTTCGACTCGATTGCGATCGCCGCGCGCTTCGCTCAGGCCGAGCTCGGCATCGGCCGCGTCGCGATTCTCGACTGGGACGTGCACCACGGCAACGGCACGCAGGCGATCCTCGGCAGCGACGCATCGGTCCTCTACGTCTCGTTGCACCAGTGGCCGTTCTATCCCGGCACGGGCGGCCCTGACGAGCAGGGCGAGACGCTCGTGAACATCCCGCTCGCCGCCGGCACCGGTGATGCCGGCTACCTCGAGGCGTTCGAGCGAGCCGAGCGCGCGATCAACGGCTTCGAGCCGGAGCTCCTGCTCGTCTCCGCCGGCTTCGACGCACACGCCGGCGACCCGCTCGCACAGCTCGAGCTCTCGACCACTGTTTTCACCGAGCTCGCCGGCCGCGCCTCGGCGCTCGCGCCACGCGTCGCCGCGGTGCTGGAGGGCGGCTACAACCTCGAGACGCTGCCCGATCTCGTCGGCGCTGCGCTCGAGGGGTTCGCCTAGGGCGTCGTGCCGCCCGCGGGCGCGTAACCCGTCGCGGTCACCGAGACGACCGTGTGCGGCGCGAGGTGCGGCAGGCCGTCAAAGCTCGCGAGTCCGGCGGCGTTCGTCTTCGTCGAGCCACCGCCCGCGCGAACCGTCGCACCGGCGACCGGAAAGCCGTCGTCGAGGACACGAGCACCTTGAGTCGTCACCTGGACGGTAAGCCCGGGCAGCAGCCGCTCGGTCTGGAGCGAGGAGCCGTTGTTGACGATCGCGTCGACCAGGCCGTCGGTTCGCGCCGCGGCTTCGAGCGCGTAGGTCGAGCCCGGTGAGGCGACGTGCACGGCTGCGCCGAAATGCGCGCCGTGGCTGCGCGAGCGCGCGGCCCACACCGAGCCGCCCTGCGTCCAGACCGCCCAGAGCCGGCCGCTCGCGTCGACCGCGAGCGCCGTCAGCGGCTCGTTGCCCGTGAACGTCCCGTGCGCAAGCGTGACCTTGTGCGCAAGCCCGCCGCCGCGCAGCGTTTCGACGAAGAGTGCGTTCGGGCTCGGGTAGCCGTTCGCGAAGGCGACGTACGTGTTGCCACTCGCGTCGGCGACGAGCGGAACGCGTGCGTCGTTCTCGGCGGTCGTTCCGGTCGAGAGCGTCTTCAGCGACGCGATGCTGCCGGTCGCACCCAGCTTGGCGTAGAGATACCCGCCATGCCCGCTCGCGTTCGACCAGAACGCCGCCTGCGCGAGCCCGTGCGAGTCGACGGCGAGTGATTCCGCATAGCCGCAGCACGACGAGAAGACGTTGTGCATCACCTCGCCACCCGCGCCCTGGAACACGTTCAGGAAACCCGTGCCGTCCTGCGAAAAGAGCGGCGTGCCATCCTTACGCGCAGCAGCCGCCTGAACATCGCCGGTGTCGGTCGACTTCGTCTGCGCCGGGCCGGTCCAGCTCGTGCCGTTCTGCGACGTGTAGCTGACGACGCCGTCCTGGTCCGACACGAAGAGGACGAGCGACCCGTTCGGCTGGAGTACGAGCCGCGGGTCGCCGACTGCGGCCAGTCCTTTCGCGACCGTCTTCGTCTTGCCGTCGACCGAGACGACGACCGCGTGTGCGCGCGGCTCGCGGTAGGCGACGAGCTCGGTGCCGTTCGCGAGCACGACCGGCGAGGGATCGACGCCGTTGTCGAGCGCGCTCGTGCTGAGCCTCGTCCACGCACCGGCGGACGGCACGACCGTGAGCAGCATGACGAGGGCTACGAGCGATCCCGCCTTCAGCACGCCGGAAACCTAGCGCTAACGCCGACGCGCCGCTCAGCGACGCTGAACGGCCCAGAGCCTGCACACGTCGTGCTCGCGATAGACGCCGCCGTGAGCATCGATCGTCTCGGTGAGGCGAGAGAGGAGAAGCTCGCGCCGCTCGGGCGGCAGGATCAACTTGTCCGAGTGCGTCCGCGACAGGTCGACCGCCTCCTGCGTCGTGTATTCGACGACGCTGCGGAACTCGAGCTCGATCGGCGATCCGAACGCCGAGCTCTGTGGGACAATCTCGGTCGGGGCGCGTGATTGCGCCGAAGGCTCCGGCGCAAGGTCGGCGTAGATCTCGTCGATGGCGACGCGAAGCGGCGAGTTCTCGAACTCCGGCTCGTGCGCGAAAAGCGCAAGCCAGCCACCCGGTCGGAGTAGCCGCTCGGCCTGTGCGGTTCCGCGGTCGCGATCGATCCAGTGCCAGGCTTGAGCGGCAGTCACGAGGTCGAAAAGCGGGTCGTCGGCGCGGGGCTGCCACTCTTCGAAGTCGGCGACGTCGACGCGCCAACCTGGGTACGCGGCGAGGTTGCGGAGCGCAACGCGCGCCATCTCGCGGTCGGGCTCGACGCCGACACCCTCCATGCCACGCTGGGCAAGCTGAACCGTCGCCTTCCCGGTGCCCGTGCCTGCTTCGAGGACACGCGCATCGGCGCCGACCCACGCGACCAGCTGATCGACGAGCTCGTTCGGATACGCAGGTCGCACCCGGTCGTAGAGCTCGGCAACCCGCCCGAAGACGAGGCGCTGCGGCCCCGAGCTCAACCGCGCGCGTTGCTGAGCTTCTCGAGCGCCTCGCGACGCGACGAGACGCCGAGCTTCGAGAGCAGGCTCTTCACGTGCGAGCGCACGGTGTGCTCGGAGATGATCAGTCGCTGCGCGATCTCGTCGGTGCCGAGATGCTGGTCGAGCAGAAGCAGCACCTCGAGCTCGCGAGCCGAGAGCGCGGACGCGATCGACTCGGGAACGTCGACTGTGCGCTGGTCGCCTTCGCGTACCTGCTCGAGCAGCCGTTTCGCGACCTGGCCGGAGAGCGCGACCTCGCCCTGCGTCACGCCGCGCAGGAAGCCGACGATCCGCTCCGGCGGCTCGCTCTTCAGGAGGTAGCCGGCGGCTCCGCCGCGAATCGCGGCGAGCAGGTTGCCGTCGTCCTCGGACGCGGTCAGGACCACGACCTCCGCCGTGGGCGCCGCCGCCCGGAGCCGGGGCAACGCGGCGAGGCCGTCCATGTCGGGCATCGTCAGGTCGAGCACGATCAGCTCCGGCTGGAGGCCGGCCGCGAGCTCGATCGCCTCCGCCCCGCTCGCGGCCTGCCCGGCCACGTCGAAGCCGTTCGCGCCGAGGAGCGACGCGAGTGCGTCCCGGGTCAGCGGGTGATCGTCGACGATCAGGACCCTGGCGGTGGCGGTCATGCGACCGCCGGATTGTGCCGATACCCGGGGGGATGCGCCAAGCACCGATCGAAGAACAGAGCGAATTCGAAGGGTTTCTCTGGGGCGAGCTGATTCTCGTCGCCCTGCTGGGCGCTGCCCTGGCGCTCTTCCTGACCAAGCCGACGCTCCGGAGCGAGTACCACCTGCCGGAGCTCCGGCTCGTGCTTGCGACGCTTTACGCCGTCGGCGGCGGCCTCGTTGCGCTCCTCTGCGCCGGCCGCTTCGGAGCCGAGGGACGGCGCTTCGACCTCCTCCTCTGTGCCGGCTTCTGCACGACGTCGGCGGCCTGGGCCGCGTTCTCCGTCGGGCCGAGCGTGACGGGCCTGCCGCAGCACCGCGCAGAGTCGTGGGCGGGTCTGATCGGCATCCTCGGCGGCTTCGTGCTCATCGCAGGCGCGCCGTTCGCGCGCGGCCGTGTCGAGAATCGACGCACGGCACTCGTCGACATGTGCGTTGCCATCGGCTTCTTCCTGCTCGTCGTCTGGGGCGTCTCGCGCGCCGTCGGCGCCGGTCTTCCTGACCTGCAGCCGGCTGAGGGACGCCACGTTCCGAATCTGCTGACCGCCGTTTTCGCGCTGCTCGCGCTCGTCAACCTCGTTGCCGTCGTCGGCTTCGGGAACCGGTTCAGGAATCACACCGAGGACCTCGACCGCTGGCTCGCGCTCGGCTCGACCTTGCTGCTCTTCGCGTCGATCCAGCGCGTCTTCTCGCCGCTTGCGGGCACAGCGTACGTCTCCCAGGGCGACTTCCTGCGGCTGATCGCGTACTCCGTGCTGCTCGTCGGGGTTTGGCGCGCGATCCGCGGCTCCGAATTCCGGCGTGCAGTGGCGGAAGAGCGCGCGCGCGTCGCCCGAGAGATCCACGACGGCCTCGCGCAGTATCTCTTCGCCGTGACGACGCAGGTCTCGCTGCTCGAGGGGGGCGCGGACCAGACCCAGACGCTTCCGCGTCTCAAGGAGGCGGCGCTGGCCGCACAGCAGGAGGCGCGTTTCGCGGTGCTCGCGCTCTCGTCGGCATCGGGCGGCGCGCCGTTCGACGCCGCGCTTCGCCGCTACGTCGACTTCCTCACCGCCGACGGCGAGCTCGAGGTCGAACTCGAAATCGACACCGGCGTGCACCTCGCGCCGGACGAGCAGATCGAGGTCTTCCGGATCGTCCAGGAAGGGCTGTCGAATACGCGGCGGCACGCAGGCGCGCGCAAGGCGTGGCTGACGATCGCGCGCCGCGGCGTCGACCGGCTCGTGTCGCTCTACGACGACGGCACTGGTTTCGAGCCGCCGACAGAAGGCGCCGGCCAGGGCCTTCGCAACATGCGCGCCCGCGCGGCTGCGATCGGCGGCGCGTTCACGATGCGCTCGGTGCCGGGACGCGGTACTTCGCTCGAAGTCGTCCTGCGGCCATAAAGGAAAATGCGGCGGGACGGGCGTGAGCCCGCCCCGCCGAGGAAGCAGCGTCAGTGCGAGTGCGCGGGCGACATCGCGTGCGAATGCACCGCATGCTTCTGCATGCAGAGCCAGCTCGCGAGGAAGACCCACACGGCGAGAACGATCAGACCGACCCAGGTCATCGCGCCGGCCGGGCTGAAGAACCCGTGCATGCGGACTGAGAGGGCGGTGAGGATGAAGCACACGCAGCCGAGGCCGCTGAGCCACGTGTACCACTCCGGAAAGACGTGCATCCGGTGGTTCGCGAGGTACGACGCGAATGCCAGTGCCGCGAGCGCCCAGAAGCACTCGATGTAGAAGAAGACGCTCATCCCGTACATGCCGGTCGTGAGACCGGTCGTGAGCGTCGTGTGAAGCTGGACGAGCGACAGCATGATCGCGCCGCCGACTGCGGCGAGGCAGACCATGACGACGCCGGCTCCGTACATGATCGTCGCGAGGCGACCCTGGCCGCCGTCTCTGTACATCCCCGCGTAGGTCGCGAGGAACCAGAGGAAGAGGACGATCATGACGCCGCCGAGGATTCCCTGGATCACGAGGGCCTGGTGATGGTCCGCCAGGTAGCCGGTGATCGAGCTCGACGACGCGTTGTAGTGGGGCGGGGTGCCGGCCAGGAAGTTGCTGACCACCAGGAGAATCGCGAACGCGATTCCCGATGAGGCCGCCCACCGCTCAGCAGTCCAACGACCCAACGTAACCCTCCTTGTAGGGGTTGTTACAGACTCGAGTGTGGATTCGGCGGCGGACAGATTCCCCCTGCCTGCACAGGCAACGCCGAGAGGAGCATGATTCGCCCGTGACCACCGACCACATGCCGCTCGATGGCTGGGATCACGTCGAGCTCTGGGTCGGAAACGCGCGTCAGGCTGCCTACTGGTACGAGCACGCCTACGGCTTCGAGCGGATCGCGTACGCGGGCCCCGAGACCGGCGTCCGCGACCGGGCCTCCTACGTCCTTCGCCAGGGCGAGATCCGGTTCGTGCTCTCGAGCGCGCTGCGCGAGTCCTCGCCGATCACCGAGCACGTCTCGCGTCACGGTGACGGCGTCAAGGACATCGCGCTCGCGGTCCCCGACGCGACCGAGGCCTACCGCCAGGCCGTGCAGCGCGGCGCCCGCGGCATCGCCGAGCCGGCCTGGGTCTCGGACGACTCCGGACGCGCCGAGCTCGCGTCGATCGCGACCTACGGCGACACCGTGCACACGTTCGTCAACCGCGGCGACTACGCGGGTCCGTACCTGCCGGGCTTCGTCGCGGTCGAAGGCGGTGGCAACGGCGGCGTCGGGCTGACGGCGATCGACCACTGCGTCGGCAACGTCGAGCTCGGACGCATGAACCACTGGGTCGAGTTCTACGAGAACGTCTTCGGAATGACGGAGATGATCCACTTCTCCGACGAGGACATCTCGACCGAGTACTCGGCGCTGATGAGCAAGGTGCTCACCGACGGCGAGGGGAAGATCAAGTTTCCGATCAACGAGCCGGCCGAGGGCAAGCGCAAGAGCCAGATCGAGGAGTACCTCGAGTTCAACGGCGGCCCGGGCGTGCAACACGTCGCGATGACGACGTCGAACATCGTCAACACGGTCGAGGCGCTGCAGGAGCGCGGCGTGCTCTTCCTGAACACGCCGGGCGCGTACTACGAAGAGGTGCCCGAGCGCGTCGGCGAGATCGACGAGGACTACGACGACCTGCGGCGGCTCGGCATCCTCGCCGATCGCGACGACGACGGCTACCTGCTGCAGATCTTCACGAAGACGGCGCAAGACCGGCCGACACTCTTCTTCGAGGTGATCGAGCGCCACGGCGCGCGCGGTTTCGGCGACGGCAACTTCAAGGCGCTCTTCGAGGCGATCGAGCGCGAGCAGGCGTTGCGGGGAAACCTCTGATGCCTTTTTACGTCAAGCTCGGCGACGTTCCGCGCAAGCGCCACATCCAGCACCGCGAGAACGGGACGCTCCTCACCGAGGAGGTGATGGGCCTCGAGGGCTTCTCCGGGAACGAGTCGATCCTCTACCACGTCACCTCGCCGTGCCGTGTGCGCGAGCTCGGGAAGTTCCAGCCGATCGTGCGCGAGGAGTGGGTGCCCGACGCGCATGCTCATCGCCATTTCTCGACGTGGGATCTGCCCAAGGACGGTGACCCGATCACCGGCCGCAGCCTGCTGATGTGGAACGACGACGTCGAGATCTCGCTCTGCCGGCCCGACCTGCCGATGGACGGCTTCTACCGCAACGGCGAGGGCGACGAGGTGATCTTCGTGCACGAGGGATCGGGCACGCTCGAGACGATCTTCGGCGACGTGCCGTACAAACCGGGTGATTACATCGTCGTCCCGCGCGGCACGACCTACCGGCTCGAGCCGGCGGGCCCGCAGCGCCACCTCGTCTTCGAGTCGCCGGGACTGATCGAGATCCCGAGCCGCTACCGCAACGAGTACGGCCAGCTGCTCGAGCACGCGCCGTACTACACGCGCGACATCCATCCGCCGACTGAGCTGCACACACATCGCGATCGCGACAAGCACGTCGTCACCGTGCGCGTGAAGGACGGCTACCAGAACTACGTCCTCGACTACCACCCGTTCGACGTGGTCGGCTGGGACGGCTACGTCTATCCGTGGACGTTCTCGATCCACGACTTCGAGCCGATCACCGGCCGCATCCACATGCCGCCCCCGTCACACCAGACCTTCGCCGGGCGCAACTTCGTGATCTGCTCCTTCTGTCCGCGCAAGCTCGACTTCGACCCGCTGGCGATTCCGATCCCCTACCACCACTCGAACCTGAACAGCGAAGAGATGATCTATTACGTCGACGGCAACTTCTCGTCGCGCAAGGGGATCGAGGTCGGATCGATCACGCTGCATCCGTCGGGCATCCCGCACGGGCCGCAGCCGGGGCTTGCAGAGCGTTCGATCGGGTTGACGGAAACGCACGAGCTCGCGGTGATGTGCGACACGTTCCATCCGCTGCGCCTGACGAAGCTCGCGAAGTCACTCGACGACGGCAAGTACTGGCAGTCGTGGTCGGAAGCGCCGGATGCCGACGCCAGCCCGGCCGGCGTCACCTCACACCTGTAGCGCGTGAGCGGATTCGGCGTCTTCTCGCACAACCGTGTCGCACGGCTCGGATGGCGTTGCGGGGATCACGTGCTCGACCTCGCCGCGGCCGGCGTCGAAGCGGCGTTCTCGCTCGAGGACCTCTTCGCGGAAGGCCGTGGCTCATGGGACGCGACAGTCGAGCGCGCACGAGCGGCCGAGCTCGCCGGCGCCGAGCCTCGCTACCCACTCGAAGACGTGAAGCTGCTCATCCCGTTCATGGTCGCCGACTACGTCGACTTCTCCGCATCGCTCGAGCACGCGACCAACATGGGCCGGCTGTTCCGTCCCGACGGCGACGCGCTGCTTCCGAACTGGCGCCACCTCCCCGTCGGCTACCACGGCCGCGCCGGCTCGGTCGTCGTGTCAGGCACTGAAATCCCACGGCCGTCGGGCCAGCTTGGCGAAGGCGAATTCGGGCCGACGCGCGCGCTCGACTTCGAGGTCGAGCTCGGCTTCGTCGTCGGCGCGCACGCATCGACGTTCCGCGACTCGGTGTTCGGCGTCGTGATGCTGAACGACTGGAGCGCGCGCGACATCCAGGCGTGGGAGTACCGGCCGCTCGGCCCGTTCCTCGGCAAGTCGTTCGCGACGTCGATCTCCGCGTGGGTGACGCCGCTCGCGCTCCTCGAGGACTCGCGCGTGCCGGCCGTGGCGCAGGAACCCGAGCCGCTCGAGTACCTGCGCGTCGGCCGCGACTGGGCGCTCGACGTGGCGACCGAGATCGAGGTGAACGGGGTCGTCATCGGCTCACAGAACACGCGCTCGCTCTACTGGACGGGACCGCAGTTCGTCGCGCACCTGACATCGAACGGGTCGAAGCTGCGCGCGGGTGACTTACTCGGAACCGGGACGATCTCAGGGCCCGACCCGGGCTCGCTGATCGAGCGTGGCGGCGACTACCTCGAGGACGGCGACGAGGTCGTGATCCGCGGCCGCGCCGGCGAAGTCGAGCTCGGCGACGTGCGCGGCCGCATCACACGCCAGCTCTGAACACGGCTACCAAACTCATGGAACCTGCTCGTTCTGCCGATCACAACCTTGCGATGTCGAACCGCCTACAGACCCTCGTCATCTCCGTCCTCGTCGCAATCGCGTGCGTGCCGCCTGCCTCCGCGAGCAACGACGGCTGGGCCTCGGCGCAGATCGCGCGCGTGACGAAGGTGGGCGTACTCGGTAGCTCGACCGCAAACTTTGGCCAGCAGGAGCCGCTCACCGAAGGCGCGCTCGCGACAGCGCTTCGGACGGCGGACGAGCTTCTCAACCCGCCGGCGCCGACACCCGCTCCGGCGCCGATACCCGTTCCTACGCCCGCGCCGACGCCGACGCCCGTGCAGGTGCTCTCGTCGATTCCCATGGCCGCGACCATCGCCGGCACCGTCGGCTGGCAGGTCGAGCTCTCGAGCGCCGACGTCCAGCAGGTCGCGTACGCAGTCGACGGCACGCAGCTCGCGGTCGTAACGCAAGCGCCGTTCGCGCTTCAGAGCGGGCTCGTCACCACCGCTCTCGCCGACGGAACGCATCAGCTTGCGGTCTCGCTGACGACGACGGACGGCGGCGTCTACGTCGCGGCCTGGACCGTCACCGTCGCGAACGCGCCAGGCTCGACGCTGACGAGCCTGCCGACGCAGCCCGCCTCGGTGACCGTAACGAAGCGCCCGGCTGCGCCACCGGCGCCTGCTCCCGCTCCGCAGACAGCCCCCACGCCCAGCGCGCCGGTGCCCCAAGCGCCGATCCGTGTCATGTACGCACCGCGCGAACCGTCGCAGTCCGTGACGATCTCGGGCCTCGACGCCGTCCTCGTGCGTTACCTCGACCTCGCTCCCGCCGCCGCCGAGTTCGAGCAGAAGCTTCGCGCGGCGGGGCTCGAACCGAAAGCCGACGCAGGAACCGAGATCGTCGCTCGGCTCCTGAACCTGCGCTACACCCATCCGTCGAGCCAAGTCAACCTCGCACTGCTTCCGTTCCAGAGCGCAACGCGCGCCGAGGCCGCGTACTCGTTCGCACAACTGCTCGAACTCGGCGACGGGAGCGCACAGGGGGTGCAGTCGCTCGCCGACTCGTTCTCGCTACCGCAGCTCTCGCAATGGCAGCGTCGGATCATCAAGACAGCGGTCTCATACATCGGCTATCCGTACGTCTGGGGCGGCACGAGCCCGACGGCGGAGGCGCCGTTCGGCGTCCAGGCGCCGGGCGGCTTCGACTGCTCGGGCTTCGCGTGGCGCGTGTTCAAGCTGACGAGCTACGCGAACGAGCACGATCTCGCGTCCGTCCTCCGCGGGCGAACGACCTACGAGATGAGCGGCGAAGTGCCTGTTTCGCAACGCATCTCGGCCAAGCGCCTGCAGCCGGCCGACGCGATCTTCTTCGGCACCGGACCGCATTCGTCACCGAGCCAGGTCGACCACATGGGCATCTACCTGGGCAACGGCTGGTTCATCCACTCGTCGGGCGAGGGCGTGACGATCGTCCCGTTCGACGGTTGGTACGCGCAGAGCTTCGCCTGGGCGCGCGATCCGCTCAAGGAAGCCGGGCTCGAGTAAGGACTACGTCCCGCTCGTCTTGATTCGCAGGCTTGTGAAGCACAAATCGCCGAACGAGTCGGCGAAGGCGTCATTCGGGTCACCTACGTATGAGTGGATTCGAGGGCGACGATCGCGAGGTCGACCGCTTCTACGAAGGCGTCCCAGTACTGCTCGCCTTGCGGTGCAGGCATGAGACGAGCGGGTACCCCGGCGATCGCCAGCTCAGGCTCGAGTTGCTCGATGAGCAACCGCGCGTTGCTCGCGAGCATGTAGGGCGTGAGTTCGTCGAGCGCGGGGTCGTGGAGCCAACGGGAAACTTGGCGTAGCGCGCCGAGGAGGCGCGGCCAGTCGCGGTAGCTCGGCCAGCCGTTCGGCTGGAATCGCAGAAACTGCGCCCACAGCACGCGGTCGAGGTAATAGCGCCGTTCGTTGCCTTGCTCATATGCAGTCACAGTCCGCGAGGCGACGAGCGAGGTCAGTGTCTCGTTCACGTTGCGTTTCGCGAAGGCGACGGCTTCTGCAACTGCGAGCGCGGAGGCGTCGGTAATGGGCGCGGTGAGTAAATAGCGGATCACTTCGGGTCGGCTCCCAAGGCCGAAGAGGTGCCGCATGCGGAACGAGAAGCTGATTGGGATCTCCGGGTCGGGCGCTCGTGATTTCTTGCTCGGTCCGGTTGCGGGTTTCAGCAGGCCCGCGGTGAGAAACGCCTCGTCGGGTTGATGCACCTGATGGCTGACGTCGTAGAAGAGCGGACGTGGTTCGGTTGCTCGTGCTCGCTCGCTCGGCGGCGCAGGCCGTGAGCGGGGCTGCTGGCGCGAGACCCAGAGAAGCGCACCTTCAACTAGGTCGCGGTCATCCCCGTCACGGCATAGGTTGCGGAGGCGCTGGATGCTGATCAGCCGCTCGTTCGTGAGCAACCAGTCGAGCGTCTCGTCGAACAGGCGCGGGTCACTTCGGCCAACTTCGAATGTGAAGAGCAGAAGCGCTTCCGGGTCGGCCGCCGTTTGGTCATGCCGGTCGGTCGGCGCGAAGACGCCGAGCTGCGCCCACTGATCCCATGCGAACGCCGTCAGTCGGCGTGTGACGTCGTCTCTAAGCGTCGAGGCGGACATCTTCGACTCCGAGGTAGGCAAGCGCGGCGATGAGCTGCTCGCGGAATCCTTCTGATGGGTCGTGCGTGCGCGTCCAGCGGGCGGGCGAGAAGCTCGTCGCGTGTTGGCTCGAGCGCTCGCAGGTCGGCTTCGTGCTTCCCGGCTCCCTGGTCGACCATGGCGTAGAGCTTGAAGTGGATCTGATCGAAGCGGCTCGCGAGATGGACGGTGAGCGCCTCTCCATGGTCACGACGCTCGAGTCGGTCGACAAAGCCGTCGGGGAGCCCGAAGTCGAGCAGGTCGGCCGGGGCCGCGTTGAGCCAATCCTCGGGCAGGTTGAAGTCGCGCGCGACCTGGTCACGCGCTTCGATCAGCGCTCGGGGCAGCGGCCGTGGCTTCGCGAGCGTCCCACTGGAAAGGAGCGCGACAATGTCGACGTCGCCGGTGGGCCGGCCGATCAGCCCGAGGGCGAGCAGCCCGGAGCCGCCGATGACGACGAGTTCGATCCGCCGGCCGCGTGCGGCGAGCTGCTCGCCCAGGGCCGAGAAGAGCTGATCAGTCTGTACTGCGTCCATGATCGAGATGATAGCCATCCCGATACGAGATGTCTAACATCCCGTTTCGGGATGAAAGGCATCCCGTCCTGGGAGCGTTACGGCAAATCCGGCGAGCATAGAAAAGCCCCGCGTTAGCAGGGCTTTTCGTTAGCAGGCCTGTAAGCCGGATTCTGTCGGGGGTGACCATCCCTCTTGGCAGCTACCCGGGTCCTGAGCGGGCAACCTCGTGACGGACCCTGTTCGCCTTGCACCGGACGGGGTTTGGCTGAGCCGTCGCGTCACCGCGACGCTGGTGGGCTCTTACCCCACCGTTTCACC
>DASYAO010000157.1:0-7062 GCA_036501285.1 Gaiellaceae bacterium | reverse complement strand
TCGGGCAACCCGCCGACGAAGCCGATCAGCCAATACAAGATCGTCGGGCAGTCGATCCCGATGCGGACGATCCCGCCGATCGTCTCGGGCACCGCGACCTTCGTCGGCGACGTTCGCCTGCCGGGCATGCTGCATGCGCGTGTCGTCCATCCGAAGACGCTCGGCTCGAACCTGATCTCCGTCGGGAAGCTCGACAAGAAGCAGTTCCCGAACGCGCAGGTAGTCGTCAAGGGGAATCTCGTCGCAGTCGTCGATCCGCTGGAGTACAACGCCATCCAGGGCGCCGCGCTGCTCACGGGAACGACGAAGTGGTCCGACTGGTCGGGGCTACCCGGCAGCGGTGACCTCTTCTCGGCGATGCGCAACCTCGACTACACGTCGGCGCCGGTTGGTACCGGTGTCAACGTCGGCAATCCAAGCGCAGCGTTGACGAGTGCTGCGACGAAGCTGTCGGCGACCTACCAATATCCGGTCGAGAAGCACGCGGCGATCGGACCGACCGCCGCCGTCGGCGATGTTCGCAGCGACGGAACGATCTACGTGCACATGCATGGTCAGAACCCCGGGGCGATGCGCGGCCAGATTGCGCAAATCATGAACACGTCGGTCAACAACGTGGTCATCCGCTGGTACGACGGCTCCGGGCATTACGGCCGCTCGAACGGCGGCAACACGGGAGCTGAGGAGGAGGCAGTCATCCTCTCGTCGATCGTCAAGAAGCCGGTCCGCGTCCAGTGGATGCGCTGGGATGACATGCAGTGGTCGACGCAGCATCCGCCGGTGCAGTCCGACGTCCAGGCCGGGCTCGATACGACGGGCAAGCTCGTCTCGTTCAGCGTCAACCACTACTCGACCGCCGGTCAGGACGACCGCATGGTGGGGGCTTTGCTGGCGGGTCTGCCGACAATCCCCGCGCCCGCGGTCGTGCCGCCTGCCGGCAGCTTCTCGTCGACCGCCGCCGGAGTCTCCGACACGTGGATGTACGACCAGGTGCCGAACGCACTCCAGCAGGGGTTCGGCTCCTGGAACATCGGCCAGGGGACGCCGACGACCGATCCGAACTACCAGACGAACATCGGGCTGCGCGGTCACAGCATGCGCACCCCGGCACAGCGGCAGCAGAACTTCGCTCACGAGTCGATGATGAGCGAGCTGGCTGCTGCAGCGAAAGTCGATCCGATCCAGTTCCGGATCGCGAACACGAGCGCTCAGCGGCTCGTCACGGTCCTGAACGCGGCGAAGGACAAGTCGGGCTGGGTGACCCGTCCGTCGCCGAATCCGAGCGCGAAGTCGAGCTCGGGCCTGCTCCTCGGACAGGGGTGCAGCGCGATGCTTCGGTCGACTGCCTACTGGGCCTGCGTGGTCAATGTGGCCATCAACCCGAAGACCGGCAAGGTGCAGGTTCTCGACCTGACGACGGCTGTTGATCCGGGCGTGGTCGTGAACCCGACACAACTGAAGCGCATGGCCGAGGGCGGCGCGGTCATGGGCGTGAGTGAGACCCTGCACGAGCAGGTCACGTTCAACAAGGGAGCAATTACGAACCGCGACTGGGTCAGCTTCCCGATCCTTCGGTTCAACGAGCTCCCGAAGATCAACGTGGTCATCATCAACAATCCGGGCGTCGGCGTTCTCGGCGGCGGCGGCGAGGGCCCGAACGGGTTCGTCCCTGCCGCTATCGCGAACGCGATCTTCGACGCGACCGGCAAGCAGCCGCGCCGCTTGCCGTTCACACCCACGTACATCAAGGCCCTTCTGGCCTGACGTACCCTAAGATGGAGCGGGGCTTTCGGGTCCCGCTCCATCCTTACTCAGGCGGACAATGGAGCTTCGAGGATGAGTTCTGCGGCCACCAAGATCGGACTGCGTGAGCGGAAGAAGCTGCGGACGAAGCAGGCGATCGTCGACGTGGCGTCGCGGCTGTTTCTCGAGCAGGGCTACCAGGAGACGACTCTCGTTCAGATCGCCGAGGAAGCCGAGGTCGCCCCGAGCACCTTCTTCAACTACTTCCCGACGAAGGTCGATCTCGTCTTCTGCTTCTTCGACGCGATCATCGAGAGCGCGAAGGTGCGGATCGCGGGGCGGCCGGCAGGCGAGGCGGCTCTCGACGCGATTGTCGCCTGGCTGCGTGAGGATCTGCTCGAGGTCGAGGGGCCGTATGTGCACGCAATCGGACGGATGCCGGCCGTGATCGCCTCGGACCCCGAGCTCGGCGCCGGGGAGCGGCTTCGGAGCGCGCTGCTCGAGGATGTGCTCGCGGAGGCGTTCGCGCGCGATCTCGGCGAGCCGGCCGACGGTGTGCGGTCACGCGTTCTCGCCGCGCTTGCGTATCGCGGCATGCAAGAGGTTTGGGCGGCCTGGTACGCGAAGCACGCGAACGATTCCGAGATGCACCTCGAAGACGTGTTCGAAGCGAAGGCGGTGTACGTGACGGAGCTGCTCAGCACCGCGCTCGGCTTCGTCGACCACCTGCCGCCAGTTCCGGTCGACTGACGCAGTTCTCAGGGATGGTGGATCCAGCGGGCGACGCCGCTGTGGTGCGAGCACGTTCCCGATGCGTGTTCTGAATAGCTGTACGTGCCGTCCCGGCACTTCGCTGTGGCGCCGACGGGCGTGCTCGCCGGCTTGTGGACGCAGTGCCCGCTGACGTTCTTGTAGTCGCCCTTCTGGCAGGCGGCGATCGACGTCGTGGCGTGCTGGCCCGCCGCGCCAGTTGCGACAGCACCCGCGGCCACGGCGGTTGCAGCCAGAGCGAATAGCCGTTGCCGCATGTCCACATCCTGCCCTTTTCGGACAGGTGCGTCCAGGGGTCAGCCGGTCGACTGACCGCCGTCGCGGTTGACCGCGGCGGAAGTGCCGAGCTTCTTGCCGTTCGCGTCGAATGCCTCGACCGCGACGCGCTGCGCTTTCGTGTCCACCGCGAGCACCGTCTCGAAGCCCGTCTTGCTCTGCCGCGTGCCGACCGGCGCGAGGTGTCCCGCCGAATCACCGGCGAGCACTTGCCACGACGCCACCTGCGTCGCGCCGTTCCAGCTCGCGTAGATCTTGCTTTTCGCGGCGTCGATCGCGGGCCGCGTCGTCGGCGTCCCGACCCACTGGAAGCGGTAGTCGCGGTAGGAGTCGTCGCCGGCCGAGAACGTCGCGTCGAAGACGACGCGTCCGTTCGGTGCGAACTCCGTGAAACGCGGCACGGCGCCCCAGCCCACGAACAGATCGCCGTTCGGCAAGGTCTCGGCGTTGCCCTGGCTGCTCGCCAGTACACGGGCAACCGAGTCCGACTGGACGAGTGACGCGGCCATCGTCTTCATGTCGAGCCGCAGGCGGATCGCACGCGACTTCTTCGCGACCGGCGGCGCCGCCTCGTCGTCGAAGATCGTGATCGTGCCGTCGGGCTGACGCCTCGCATCGTGCTGCCACGCGAAGTTCGTCCTCGGGCCCATCTTGAAGCTGCTGTGCTTGCCCCCGAGCTCCCAGAGCACCTTGCCCGTCTTCCGGTCGAGCTCGTAGACCGCGCGCGTGTTTCGCGCGGAGATCAACAGGTTTCCGTCGGGCTCCTCGGCGACCGAGTTGACATGGAAGTAGTCATACGGCGTCTTCGCGGCATCGCTTCCGGGTGGCGGCACGGGGATGTACGAATCGGACAGAGGGATGTGTCCGATGCTGTGCCAGGTGAAGAGCACGCGACCCGAGGCGACATCGACGATCTGCACGATGCTGTCGGCGACCTTTGCCTTCGCGGCGCCGTGCTCGGCCGAGAGGTTTCCGCGAACGACGCGGTATGCGGTGATGAGCGCGGTGCCTTGCGGCGTCAGCTGAAACTCGTGCAGGTCACCCGATTCGGGCCCGAGGCCGGCCTGCACGCGCGCGATCACCTTGTAGGAGCTGTTCATGATCACGTAGTGGCCGAGGCCGGTGCCGAGGATGGGTGCCGTGGAGGGGCCCTGCCACCACGTCAGCACCGGCTTGCCTCGATAGGTCTGCACCCGGAAGTCGGCCGCCTCAGCGGCGATCGGGTCGAACCAGACCGGCTGGCCCTGGTCGTCGAGGATCTCGGGGCCGTACTGCGGCGCGTCCATCTTCGGCGCAATGAAGATGTACCCGGGCGCTGCCGCGCGCGTGTCCTTCAGCACCGTCACGACCGGCGGCCGGAGCTCGGGCTCCGACTTGAAGTGGAGCGTCGGAGGCGGCTTCTTGCCGCCGCAGCCCGTCAGGGCAGCCGCAGCCAGAAGCAAGATGCCCGCCCGCCTGGTCGCCACGCTCGGGTAAGGCTAGCCGTGCTGCGACGCGGCGAACGGTGAGGCCGCGAGCGCTGCGCCGATCCCGACGACGTCGCCGACAACGAGCAGCGCGGGCGAAACGAGCCCGTCGAGCTGCTTCGCGATTTCGCCGAGTGTCGCGCTTACGGACCGAGCGTCCGGACGCGTGCCGTTCGAGATCACGGCGGCCGGCGTGTGCGCATCCATGCCGGCGCCGAGCAACCCGGTCACGATCTCGGGCAGATGCGTCAGTCCCATGAAGACCACGAGCGTGCCGGGCGTCTTCGCGAGCTGCTCGTAGTCGAGCTCCTCGCCAGATGCCGAGTGGCCCGACACCATGGTCACCTGAGCAGAGACGCCCCGATGCGTCACCGGAATCCCGGCCGACGCCGGCACAGCCGACATCGCCGACACGCCGGGCACGATCTCGAAGTCGATCTCCGCGTCAGCGAGCGCGAGCGCCTCTTCGCCGCCGCGGCCGAAGACGAACGGATCGCCGCCCTTCAACCGGACGACCTCGAGCCCACGCCGGCCGAGTCCGACCAGCAGCTTGTTGATCGCGTCCTGCTTCAGGTTCTCGCGCGGGATCAAGAGCGCATCCTCCGGCGCCTCGACGACGAGCTCCGGCGCGACGAGCGTGTCGTAGACGAGCGCCTCGCACGAGCGCACGAGCTCCAGCCCCTTCGCGGTGATCAGCCCAGGATCGCCCGGGCCCGCGCCGACGAGCCACACGGTCACGACAGGCGCTCCCGCACGATCTCCTCGAAAAAGTCCTTGCGCTCCTCGTAGCTCTGGAAGCGCTCCTTCGCCCAGGGTCGCAGCGAACGCAGCTCCTCGGCGAGCCGCGCATGCTCGGGCCCGACGATCTCGGCGATCCGCTCGCGCAGCTTCTTCGCAAGCGCGGGCGACGCGCCGCCCGTCGACACCGCGACCGCGATCGAACCTTCGCGATGCACCGCCGGCAGGATGAAGTTGCAAAGCTCCGGCACGTCGGCGACGTTGCAGAGCATCGCCCTCCGCTCGGCGTCGCGATAGATTCGCTCGTTGAGCGCGCGATCGGACGTCGCAGCGATCACGAGGAACGCGCCGCGCAACACGCGCCGGCGGTACTTCGCGGGCGAGATGCGCTGCACGACAGCACCGCAGGCGCCGAGCCCCGCGACCTTCTCGTCGGCCATCGCGCCGTCGCCGACGACGACGCAGCGACGGCCTTCGACGTCGAGGCAAGCCATGTAGAACTGCTTACTCACTCGTCTCCGACGCTGCGGCGTCAGCTTCCGCTTCGTCCGTCGGCGGCTTGACCTCGTCGACCAGCTTGTTGATCGCGTCCTTGTCCGGGAACGCGTAGTTGATCTTCACGTACGGCGCCCAGTCCTCCGGTACCGCGTCCTCCGGCAGGATCGCCTCGACGGGACACTCGGGCTCGCAGGCGCCGCAGTCGATGCACTCCTCCGGGTCGATCACGAGCATCCGATCCACCTCGTGGATGCAGTCGACAGGACAGACGCTCTGGCACGAGATGTCCTTGATGTCGACGCATGCCTCGCCGATGATGTACGTCACTTCCGCTGACCCTCCTACGTTCCGATTGACGCCACGCGCGCGCCCGCCTTGCCGAGCCGCAGCGCGATCTCGAAATCCTCCGTCGAGACGGTGACACCGTACTCACCGGGACCCACCACGCTGACCGCGACCTTCTCGATCGTGCGGCCTTCGAGGGCTTCGAGCGCCTCGTTCAGCTCGCGCGCCGACTCCGAGAGCTCCTTGCCGAGCGGCAGCCGCCGGAAAAGGCCCAGGGCAGCCTGCTCGCCTTCGGGCCCGTAGACCGACCGCACCCGGCCGCTCGAGAGGCCGAGCTCGAGCAGCTCGGCGAGCGCGTCGGCGTCGGTGCCGTCGACCTCGCCCTCGTCGATCGCGGCGACGACGTCGGCGAGCTTCGCGCGCCGCCCTTCGTCGACCACCATCGCGAGGACGGCCTGCGCTTCCGCGCGCGCGACGTCCTGCGCCTCTCCGCGAACCTTAGTGCTCATGCGCAGCGTTGCCGAGCAGCGCGTGCAGCTCGTGCTCGTAGCCGCCGCTTTCGATCGAGCAGTGGATCCCGCACTCCTTCGGCGCGTTCGTCTCCCACCACCAGCGGCCGTTGCGGCTCGGCTCGTCGGGCGCGGTCGCGCGCGTGCACGGCGCGCATCCGATCGACTTGTAGCCCTTGTCGTAGAGCGAGTGATACGGAACCTCGCGCTCGCGCACGTAGTCCCAGACCTCTTCTTCCGTCCACTCCGCGAGCGGGTTCAGCTTCACGATCGCGCCGTGGTCGTGGTCGATCTCGACCTTGCGGGTGTTGGTGCGGCTCGCCCACTGGTCGCGGCGCAGCCCGGTGATCCACGCATCGAGCGTGTGCAGATGCTTGGTCAGCGGCCGGACCTTACGGATGTTGCAGCAGACGAAGCGCAGGTCGACGGAGGTCTGGAAGAGGTCGACGCCGTGCTTGCCGACCATCTTCTCGACCTCGTCCGGATTCGGCTGGACGAGATCGAGCTGCAGGCCGGGGTAGCGGTCGCGCAGGCGGTCGGCGAGGTCGAGCGTCTCGGCTGGGAGGCGGCCGGTGTCGACGCTGAAGACCTTGAAGTTCGGGTCGAGCTCCCACGCCATGTCGATCATCACGACGGTGTCGATCTGGAACGACGTCGAGATCGCGATGCCCGGGCTGAAGCGCTCGATGCCCCACTCGATCACCGTCTGCGGCTCTTCGCCTTCGAACTGAACCGCCAGCTCGCCGGCTTCCAGTTCGTCGATCAGCTCAAAGGTG
>DASYAO010000156.1:0-18175 GCA_036501285.1 Gaiellaceae bacterium | reverse complement strand
CGGCGGACGCCCGTGATCCAGCAGTCGAGGTCGAGCAGCGCGCGGTTCAGCGGCGCCACCTTCGCAATCGAGAGGTAGAGCTCGGGCTTCGTCTCCCAGAGCTTGTCCTCGACCGGATCGCCTTCGAACACCTCGACGTCGACGCCGTAGCGCTTCTCGACGTCGCGCCAGTACTCGTGCGTCTCAGGGAAGAGGTAGTGCGTGTCGATCGCGAAGACGCGCGCCTTCGGGTCGAGCGCAAAGAGCATGTCGAGCAGAACGGTCTCTTCCTTCTGGAACGAGCAGGCAAGAGAGACCTTGCTCCCGAACGTGTCGACGCAGAAGCGCAGGATCTCCTGCGCGCTCATCGAGTCGACGTCACTCGGCAACTGCAGGCTCGCCGCCAAGATGCACCTCCTTCAACGTGTCGGCGCGCAAGCCGTAGCGAAGGGTCGCGAGCGAAATGACCTCGTCGGGTGGGATGTTTCCGAGGTTGACCGACGGTCCGAACTGCTTGATGAACCAGACCTGCGACGCCTTCGAAGGCGCCTCGAAGATGACGTTTGCGGGACCGACATCCATCGCGATCTCGTGGATCAGGTCGGTCCTCATACCGCCCGATGAGTCGAAGATGCCCGCCGTGCCACCCTCGCGCGCCTCGGTGATCACCTTCCACGCGCCTGCCTGCAGGTCCTCGTTCAGCCACTGGATCCACTCGTCGGCGGTGAAGTCGACGGACGAGTCCTTCGATCCCACCTCCGAGAGGACGGTGAAGTCTCGGGCGAACTCGGCAATCAGCTCGAGCTTGCGCTCGCGCGGAATCTCCACCGTGCCGTCGGAGATCTCCACGTGCGTCAGCCCGAGGCCGGCGAGCCACTGCTTGTAGCG
Organism: Gaiellaceae bacterium; assembly: GCA_036501285.1. Lineage (GTDB taxonomy): Bacteria > Actinomycetota > Thermoleophilia > Gaiellales > Gaiellaceae > PALSA-600. The sequence goes on along the minus strand of DASYAO010000156.1, from coordinate 17,308 downwards.
GTCGATCTCACCCTTGGCGTAGACGACCTCGAAGAACGTCCCACCGATCACGATCGGCTTTGCACGGAGCACGTCGAGCTTCCGTTCGAGGTTCTGGGTCACCGCAGCCGTGCCCCAGCCGAGCTTGATCACGCTGATGTGATCGCCGGCGACCTCGAGCACGTCCTCCCAGTAACGCGGTCCGTAACCCTTGTCGATGACGTGAGTCAGGCCGTGGTGCGGCTCAAAGGCGAGCATAGAGCTCCTTCAGCTTTTCCTTCGCGGCGTTCTGCACGTCGCGATAGAGCGAGTTTCCGTGCGCGTCGATGCCGACCGTCAGCGGGCCGAAGTCCTTGACGCGGAACTTCCAGAGACATTCGGGCATGAGCTCTTCCCACGCGACCTCTTCGATCTCCTCGATCTGCGTGGTCTCGAGCGCCGCGGCGCCGCCGACGATCGCGAAGTAGACCATCCCGAGCCGCTGCATCGGCTCGATCGCCTCGTCGGGGAAGCCGCCCTTCCCGCAGATGGCGCGGACGCCGTACTGCGCGCCGAGCGGCTCGGTGAACCGCACCATGCGCGCCGACGTCGTCGTTCCGATGCAGATCTTCTCGTACTTGCCCGGGCCGAGCTTGCGGACGTTCGGCGCGGTGTGGAGCAGGAAGGCACCGCTCAGGTCCATCGGCGGCTCGACGCCCTCGTCGAAGATGCGGATCTGGGTGCGGTCGCGAATGCCGATGATGTGGCCCTGCACGGTCACCTCATCGCCCGCGTGGAGCTTGAAGATCTCCTGCGGGTCGGTGATCGGGAACGTCACTTCGTGCGTAGCCACGATCACGCCTCCCGGTCGTAGTCGATCTCGCCGTCGGCCGAGATGTGCGCGCTCGCGCGACGCGCAGCCCAGCACTGGTAGTTGACGGCAACCGGATTGAGGGTCATGTGCGTGTCGGCGTGCTCGATGTGGCACTGGAGCACGGTGACGTCGCCGCCGAGCCCCATCGGGCCGATGCCCGTCTCGTTCAGGAGCCCGTAGAGCTCGTCCTCGAGGTTGGCGACGATCGGATCGGGATTGCGCGTGCCGATCGGCCGCATGATCGCCTCCTTCGCGAGGTGCATCGCGTAGTCGGCGGAGCCGCCGATGCCGATACCGACGATCCCCGGCGGGCACGGCTTGCCGCCGGCACCGACGATCGACTCGAGCACGAACTGCTTGATCCCCTTCACGCCGTCAGCGGGGATGCACATCTTGAGGAAGCTCATATTTTCGGAGCCCGATCCCTTCGGCACGCACTTGACGTCGAGTCCGTCCCAGTCGGCGATGAACTCCCAGTGCACGATCGGCAAGCGGTAGCCGATATTCGGGCCCGTGTTCTCGCGCGTGATCGTGTGCACGGCGTTCGAGCGCAGCGGATGTTCGAGCGTCGCGCGCGCGGTGCCGTCGCGCAGCGCCTCGTAGATCCGCGCCGGATGGAGCGGGAAGCCCTCGCCGACCCGGCAGTGGTAGACGGCGATCCCCGTGTCCTGACAGACGAGGTTCTTCTCGCTGTCGGCGATGTTGACGTTGCGGTGAATCGTCTCGAGCACTCGCCTGCCCGGAACACTTGTTTCACGCAGACGCGCTTCGGCGAGCGCGTCGCGCAGATCCTGCGGGATGTCCTTCAGCGACCAGACGTAGAGATACGCCGCGGCATCCTCGACGGCCTGCTGTAGCTCCGTGTTCACGTCGATACTCATACGCTCGCTTTCTCCGCAGCGGCTTTGCCGGCACGACGACCGAAGACGACGCACTCGAGCAGCGAGTTGCCCATCATGCGGTTGCGTCCGTGCGTTCCGCCTGCGATCTCGCCGCACGCGTACACGCCCTCGAGCGTCGTCTCGGCGTTCGTGTCGATCACGAGGCCGCCGTTCTGGTAGTGGAGGACGGGGTAGGTGAGGATCTTCTCGGTGAGCGGGTCGATTCCAGCCGCGCGGTATCGGCGCAGCATGTACGGGAGCGAGAGATCGGCGTCGTGCTCGGGGATGCGCGTCGTGTCGAGATAGACGGCCGGCCTGCCGTCGGGAGTCTCGACGCCGCGCCCGGCCTCGACCTCGTCGAAGATCGCCTGCGAAACCGTGTCGCGCGGACCGAGCGAATCCGTGAACTCCTCACCCTCGGCGTTGAGCAGCACAGCACCGTACGCACGCGTCGTCTCGGGGATCGAGTAGCCCTGCATGTTCGCGGGCCACGCGCCGCCGTTCGGGTGGTACTGCAGCGCGTCGAGGTCGCGCGCCTCGGCGCCGAGCGTGAGCGCGATCTGCGTCACCTCGCCGGTCGCGCCCGGATGATTCGTCGAGAGCTCGCCGCGCTCGCGAGCCTCGGCGAAGCATCGGCCACCCGCGGCGAGGACGACCGTGCCGGCGTCGATCACGTGCTCGCCGCACGTCGCGCGGAAGGAGCCGTTGCGCCGTTCGAGCTCTCGCAGCGGCGAGTTCTCGAACGACGTGCCGTCGCCGGCCTCCCACGCCTCGCGAAGTCCTTTCGTGATCGCATGTCCCGTACGGTCGCCGACCTGGAGCAGGCGCTTCGCGGTCGCGCCGCCGCACTTCGCAAGCCGGTAGCCGCCGTTTTCGCGCGTGAACTCGACGCCGAGCTCCTCGAGCCAGTGGATCGCGCGCGGCGCTTCCGAGGTGAGCACCTCGACGAGACGCATGTCGGCGGTCTCGTGGCTCGAGCGGAAGACGTCCTGCGCGTGCTGCTCGGCCGAATCGTCGTCGCCGAACGACGCCTGGATTCCGCCCTGCGCCTTGGCCGAATTGCACGACTGGAGCGAGCCCTTCGCGGCAACGGCGGCGCGCGCGCCGGCCCGCTCGGCGGACACGGCCGCGGCCAGGCCGGAGGCCCCGCTGCCGATCACGAGCACGTCGAAGCGATCAAACCCAGAGTGACTAATCTCTGCGATTAGTAGATTTTATCAGTAGATCGAGCGCAACAACGCCTCGATCTCGCCCGGCTCGGCGGGCCTGCGCATGTTCCGGTTTCCCTGGCGCTCTGCGGCCGCGGCGGCCACCTCGGGCAGCTCGGCCTCGGGGACCCCGGAGTCCCGCAGCGACCCAAAACCGCCGAGTGCGGCCAGCTCCTCGGGCGTCGTGCCGCCGAGCGCGGCGCGAAAGCGAGCGACCTCCCCGGGCGCGTCGCGCTCGGCGAAGCGGAGGCCAGGCGGCAGGCAGAGCGCGTTCATAGCACCGTGCGGCAGGCCGTAGCGGCCGCCGAGCGCCTGCGCCATCGCGTGTGCGATTCCGAGACCGGCGAGCGCGAGAGCCTCACCGCCGGCAGCGGCGCCGCGAAGGAGCTGTTCGCGGTCCATCGCCGGCAGCGCCGCCGCAATCAGCGCCGCTCCTTCGAGCGCACGAGCATCCCCGGCGTCGTTGCGGCCTGTGACGTACAGCGCCTCGGCGCAGTGAGCGAGCGCGTTCATCGACGTGCCGACGGTCTCGGCGGAAGGCAGATCGCGCGTGAGCTCGACCTCGTAGACGATTCCCGCGAGGTTCGCGCCGCCGCCCCCGCCGACCATGCGCCGGTCGGGCGTGCGGATGCCGAAACCCTGCGTCCACTCGGCTCCCGAGTACGTCGTCGGGATCGAGATGAGCGGCAGTCCGCTCTTTGCCGACGCGTGCTTCGCGCTGTCTATCGCAGAGCCGCCGCCGAGCGCGATCAGTGAGTCCGCAGCCGGTGGCACATCGATCTCCGGGGAAGGCACTTCCGTCCACCGTCCGATCGCCGGCAGGTCGACCGTCCATCGCGAACTCGCGACGAGGAGCGGCCGCGCGACGCCCAGCTCGTCGAGCACGTTCGGGAGCTCTGCAAGCGACCAGCGGACGATCACAGCTTCGCCGACGCGAATTCGAGAAAAGCCTTCGTCGCGCGCGTCTCGACGCGGCCGGTCGCGCGGACGACGAAGACGTCGCGCTCGAGCTCGAGCCCCTCCACGCGCGCATCGACGAGCGTGCCGGCGGCGAGATCCGCCTCGACCGAGCGGCGCGAGATGAAGGTGACGCCGTGTCCGGCACGGACCGCGTTCAACACCGACTCCTGCAGTCCGAGTTCGAGCCGCACGCCGAGGTCGCGCAGGCGCGTGCCGGTCTTGCGCAGCTCGTCCTCGAGCAGCTGGCGTACGCCCGCGCCCTCCTGCATCGCGATCAGGTTGCCGCCGCGCAGGTCGTCGAGCGTGATCGTCTTGCCTGCGAAGCGATGCCCCGGTGGGCACACGAGCACGACCGGATCTCGGAAGAACGGCTCGAACGCGACTCCGCGATGACGGCGTGCCGCCCCGACGACGCCGAGCTCGAGGTCACGTGCGGCGACGCGCTCGACGATCGTCTGTGTGTCGAAGACCCAGAGGGTCACGTGCAGGTCGGGATGCTGCTCGGCGAACTCGCAGAGGAGCTGCGCGACGACGATCCCGCCCGGGCCCGTCGACGCGCCGATCTCGAACGTGCCGGTGAGCTCTTCCCCGCCTTCGAGCCCGACGTCCGCGACGACTTGCTCCTCGAGCGCAAGCAGCCGCTGGGCGCCGCGGTAGAGCCGCATGCCGGCCTCGGTCGGCTCGACGCGACGGCCCGAACGATCGAGGAGCTGGGTGCCGAGGCGCTTCTCGAGCGCTCGCACCTGCAGGCTGACCGCGGGCTGGGTGACGCCCAGCCGCTCTGCGGCCTGCGAGAAGCTGCGCCGTTCGACCACAGCGCAGAAGGCTGCGAGCTGACGGGTATCCATAAGCGAATCTTATGCCCGTGCGCAGCCGTCGGTCGAACAGGACTACGATCGACCTGTGTCGATACGGCTCGAGGACACGCTCGTCAGCGGTTACACGCGGCTCGCGGCCGAAACGCCCCGACGGCGGATCGACGTCGAGTTGCGCCTGCTCGACATCCTCTTCGCGGCCTTCTTCGGCGTGATCCTGCTACCCATCGCCGCGGTGATCTCGCTCGCGATCCTCGCCACCGACGGCATGCCTGTGCTCTACCACGGCGAACGCGTCGGCCGTCACGGCCACTTCTTCACGATCGCGAAGTTCCGTACTCTGCGGCGCGATGCCGAGTCACGTCTCGGCCCGTATCTCGGCGCAGAGCTCGTGCGCCGTACCGAGGCCGAGTACACGCGGGTCGGGCGATGGCTGAGGGCTTCTCAGCTCGATGAGGTCCCGCAGCTCTGGAACGTCATGCGGGGCCAGATGTCGTTCGTCGGCCCGCGGCCGATCAGGGCGCGCTTCTTCACCGAGCTCGCGCACGAGCTGCCGTCGTACTGGCAGCGTCTCGTCGTGCGGCCCGGGCTCACGGGCTTCGCGCAGGTGCGTCGCGGCTACGAGACCTCGATGGCGGAGAAGCTCGCGCACGATCTCGAGTGGATCGCCGATCGCTCGGTGCCGCTGTACCTGCGCACGCTCGTCGTAACCGGCATCCGCGTGCTGCGCCAGACGTTCGGGCGCTAAAGCGACTCGAGGTTCACGCGGATGCGGTCGAGCATCCCGCCGAGCGCATGACAGTCCTTCGCGCTCAGACCGTCGAGTGTCTTCGCCTCGCATTCCTTCGCCGCCTTCATCAGCTTCGACTGCAGCTTCGCGCCTTCAGGCGTGAGCTCGAGCCTGCGCACGCGACGGTCGTTCGGGTCGGCGATGCGCCGGACAAGACCGAGCTCCTCGAGCCGGTCGACATGGTGCGTGATCGTCGCGCCTTCGAGCTTGACCCGGCTCGCGAGCACCGACTGGTTGATGAACCCGACCTCGCTCGAGATCGCGCTCAGCACGATCCACGTGCCGAGTGAGCCTCCTGCGGCCCCAAGGGCGGCTTCGAACGCCTCGCGCATCGCCTTGGCGGTGAAGACGAGCTGACGTCCGAGAGGTTCTGCCATTTCGTTAGATCGTAAATGATTTGACATCTCATGGTCAAGGATCTAAGCTCGCGCGCTGATGCTCGAGCGCCTGGCCCATCTGATCGTTCGCCGCCGCCGGTTCGTGATCGGCATCTGGATCGCGCTGACGGTCTTCGGCATGTTCTCGGCATCCCAGGTCTCGAAACGCTGGTACCAGAGCTTCTCGATCCCCGGCTACTCCGCCTACGAGGCCGATCAGCACACGCTGCACATCTTCGGGAGCGGCGAGCAGCCGCCGCTCGTCGCCGTCTTCCATTCGAGCGGCGACATCACCAAGGAGCAGCTCGGCAGCGCGGTCACCGCGGCCGCGAAGGTCAACCCGGGCTCGCGCATCTCGTCGTACTGGTCGACTGGTAGTCGCGCCTACGTGTCGCGCGACTCGCACACGGCCTTCGCCGAGATCTACCCGCCCGGCAACGAAAGCTTCAGCGGGACCTCGCACGTCGACCAGGTGCGCGCGGCGCTCGAGTCACGCGTGCCTGCGGGCACAACCGTGAACCTGACCGGCGTGCTCCCGCTCGAGACTGCGGCCGGCGGCAGCAACGGCCCGAGCGTCCTCACCGAGGCGTTGATCGGCGGTCTCGGCTCGCTCGTGATCCTCTTCTTCGTCTTCGGCACGCTGCCTGCCGTCCTGATGCCGATCGCCGTCGCTGCGGCGGCGATCCTGAACACCTTCAGCCTCGTCTGGGCGCTGACGTACCTGACGAATGTCTCGATCATCGTGCAGTTCCTGATCGCCCTCGTCGGGCTCGGCGTCGCGATCGACTATGCGCTGCTGATGATCTTCCGCTTCCGTGACGAGCTACGCGAAGGTGAGGACGTCGAGACCGCGCTCGTGCAGACGATGACGCACGCCGGCCGCTCGGTGATCGTCTCCGGCTCGACCGTGGCGGTCGGGTTGCTCTCGATGATCCTCCTGCCGCTGCCGTTCATCCGCTCGATCGGAATCGGCGGCATGCTGATCCCTGCGGTTTCCGTGCTCGCGGCAATCACCCTGCTACCGGCAATGCTCGCGACGCTCGGGACGCGTATCAACAGCGTGCGCGTGCTGCCCAAGCGCTTCGTCGATCGCGGTCATCCGGAGGACGGCCCCTGGGGCCGTTGGGCGGGACTCGTCATGCGACGTCCGATTCCGCTAGGGGCGATCGGGCTCGTCATCGTCGGCGTGCTCGTCTACTCGGGCCTGCAGCTCAACCCGGCCGAGGCGCAGGTGAAGGACCTACCGGGCACGGGCGACGCGGTTGCCGGCCGCACCGCGCTCGCGAACGCAGGCATCACGCCCGGCGTGATGAAGCCGTTCGTCGTCCTCTTCGAGCACGGCATGCAGCCGAACGCAACCGTGTCGAAGCTCCAGCACACACCGGGCATCGCCGGCGCGGTCGCGCCGACGCAGTGGCGCAAGGACGGCGCGAGCCTCGCCGAGGCTTTCCCGTCGAGCGACGGCGACTCGAAGCAGGTACAGGGGACGATCAAGACCGTGCAGGCGATGCTGAGCGGCACGAACGCCGCGCTCGGCGGCGTGCCCGCGGAGGACCGCGACTTCGTCAAGGCGGTCTACTCGAACTTCCCCTACGTGCTCGCGTTCGTGCTGATCTTGACCTTCCTGCTGCTGACCCGGGCGTTCAAGTCGATCGTGCTCGCGTTCAAGGCAGCAGTGCTCAACCTCGTCTCGCTCGCCGCTGCCTACGGGATCATCGTCTTCATCTTCCAGAAGGGCCACGGCTCGCAGGCGATCTGGCACGTGCACGCAACACAGTCGATCATCTCGTGGATTCCGTTGATGATCTTCGCGTTCCTGTTCGGGCTGTCGATGGACTACGAGGTCTTCATGCTCACGCGCATGCGCGAGGCGTATGACGAGACCGGCGACACGATCAAGGCGGTCTCGCTCGGGCTCGCCCGCACTGGCAAGCTCGTGACGAGCGCCGCACTCGTGCTGATGTTCGCGTTCTTCGTCCTCTCGTCGAGCCCGGGCACCGACATCAAGCAGTTCGGGATCGGCCTCGCGGCCGGGATCATCTTCGATGCGACCATCATCCGCGCCCTGCTCGTGCCGACGATCATGCGCCTGCTCGGACGCTGGAACTGGTACCTGCCGCGATTCGCGGCGCGCGCGCTGATGGTCAAGGCTGCGCCCGACTCGGCATAGCCCCGTAGACTCGATCCCGTGTGCGGGATCTGCGGGATCGCGTCGACTCGGGGAACGGTCGACCGCGACCGCCTCGCGGCGATGTCCTCGACGCTCGTCCACCGCGGGCCGGACTCCGACGGCACCTTCTTCGACGGCGGGGTCGGCCTCGCCGCGCGGCGCCTTGCGATCATCGACCTCGCCGGCGGCGACCAGCCGATCTCGAACGAGGACGGAACCTGCACCGTCGTTCAGAACGGCGAGATCTACAACTACGCAGAGCTGACGCGCGAGCTCGAGCAAGCCGGCCATCGGTTTCGAACGCACGGTGACACCGAGGCGCTCGTGCACGCCTACGAGGAGTGGGGCACAGGGTTCGCCGAGCGACTGCGCGGCATGTTCGCGATCGCGATCTGGGATGCACGTCGTCAGCAGCTCGTACTCGCACGCGATCGCTTCGGGATCAAGCCGCTCTCGTACCGTGTAGTCGGTGGCGAGCTCTCGTTCGCGTCAGAGCTCGATGCGCTGCCGAAGGGCGAGCTGGACCTCGACGCGGTCGAAGCGTTCCTTGCGTTCAACTGCGTTCCCTGGCCGCTTTCGATCTTCCGCGAGATCCGCAAGTTGCCGCCGGGTCACGTGCTCACGTGGCGCGAAGGCGAGGTCGCGCTCGAGCGTTACGCGCGCCCCGGCCCGCTCGCGCCGCGACACGGAGAGGACGAGGCGGAGCTCGTCGAGGAATGCCGCGCGCGGCTTCGCGACTCGGTTCGGGCGCATCTCGTCTCCGACGTCCCAGTCGGCGTCCTGCTCTCCGGCGGCGTCGATTCCGGGGTTCTTGCCGCACTCGCGGCGCAAGAGAGCTCCGAGCCGGTGCGCACGTTCTCGATCGGCTTCGAGGAGGCGTCGTTCAACGAGCTCGACGGCGCGCGCGCAGTCGCAGAGCGCTACGGCACGCGCCATCGCGAGCTCGTGCTGCGCCCCGATGCGGCGCTGCTCCTCCCCGCGCTCGCCGATGCCTTCGACGAGCCGTTCGCGGATTCGTCGGCGCTTCCCACCTACCTCGTCTCGAAGCTCGCCGCCGAGGACGTCAAGGTCGCTCTCTCAGGCGAAGGCGGCGACGAGCTCTTCGGCGGCTATTACACCTACGTCGCCGACCTGCTCGCCGAGCGCTTCGGGGGATTGGCCCGGGCGGCGCGGCCCGTCGTCGAGCTGCTGCCGAGCTCGAACGGCAAGGCGAGCCTCGACTATCGCCTCAAGCGCTTCACGCGAGCTGCGCATCTGCCGCCGCTCGAACGCCACCACGGCTGGAAGGAGATCTTCACACCCGATGCGCGCGCCGAGCTGACCGGCGGGCGGCATGCGTGGGATCCCTTCTCGCTCGCGCAGGATCGCTTCGCCGAGACCGAGGGACACGAGCTCCTGACGCGCCTCCAGGACGTCGACTTCGGCACGTATCTGGTCGACGACCTGCTCGTGAAGACAGACCGCTCGTCGATGGCCTGGTCGCTCGAAGCGCGCGTGCCGTTCCTCGACACGGTCGTAGCCAACTTCGCCTTCTCGCTGCCGGCCTCGCAACGGGTGCGCGGGTTCGAGAAGAAGCGGCTGCTGCGTCGAGCGGTCGAGCCGCTGCTCCCCCGGGAGGTCGTCCACGGCCGCAAGCGTGGGTTCTCGATCCCCGCAGCAAAGTGGCTGCGCGGGGAGCTCGAGCCGTTCGCGCGTGAGACGCTCGCGCCGTCGACGCTGCGACGCCAGGGCGTGCTCGACCCGGTCGCCGTCGAGCGGATCGTCGACGAGCACGTCCGCGGCCGTGCTGATCTCTCGCGGCAGGTGTGGGGCCTCCTCGCGTTCACGCTCTGGTACGAGCGCCACGTGGAAGGGATCACGCGAGACGCGTCGCTGGGACAACTCGTCGCGGGGTGAGAGTCTGGATCGACATGACGGCGAGTGCGCATCCACTCGTCTTCCGCCCGCTCGTCGAGCGGATGACGGCGCGAGGCGACGAGGTCGAGATCACCGCTCGCGACTACGCCCAGACCCTGCAGCTGATCGATCAGCACGGCATGCACGCCACTGTCATCGGCCATCACGGCGGGCGTTCCCGGCTCGGCAAGGCGCGGCAGATGACTGCGCGCCTTCGCGCGCTCAGACGTTGGGCGCGGGATCGCGACTTCGACATCGCGCTCGCACACGGCTCGCACGAGCTGACGCTGACGGCGAAGCGAGTCGGCATTCCGAGCTCGACGACGTTCGATTACGAATGGGCGTGGCTGCAACATCAGCTCGGCTGCCGCGCAGCGACGAACGTCGTCGTACCGGACTCGATCCCCGTCGAGCGCCTGGCCCGCTACGGAGCGTCGCCGCCGAAGCTGGCCCAGTACGCCGGGCTCAAGGAGGAGTACTACCTCTCGGACTTCGAGCCCGACGCGACGGTGCTCGCACAGTGGTCGCTCGATCCGGACCGGGTACTCGTCGTGCTCAGACCGCCGCCCGACGTCTCGCTTTATCACCGTCACTCGAACCCGCTCTTCCCGCAGACGCTGCGCCATCTCGGCTCGCTCGACTCCGTTCACGCGATCGTGCTTCCACGCACCGACGAACAGCGCGACTATGTACGCTCGCTTGCGCTCCCGTCGGTGATCGTTCCGGACGAGGCCGTCGACGCGCAGAGCCTGATCGCGCTTGCCGACCTCGTCGTCTCGGCGGGAGGGACGATGAACCGCGAGGCAGCGGCACTCGGCGTTCCGGTCTACACGACTTACGGCGGACGCCTCGGCGGGGTCGACGAGGAGCTGATCCGCCGAGGCAGGCTGCAGCCGCTGACCGACGCACGCGCGCTCGATCTGCACAAACGCGAGCGCGGCGACGGCGACGGCGAGCGGGTGCGCCGCGACCCCGACGACTTGCTGGCGCTGCTAGTGGAGCGTGTCTTCGAGCACCGCTGAGCCGGTCCGGCTCGGCGCGGCGACCATTGCGCGTAGCTTCGACACGACGCTGAGCGTGTCGGCTTCAGCCACGAGGCGCCCGAGCTCGTCGAGCTCCGATTCGAGCCAGCCGGCGTCGATCGGCGGCCGCGCCGCCCGCATGATCTTCGGGTGCGACGTCGGGCCGACGGCTTCGCCGTCGCTCCAGAGCTCCTCGTGCATCTTCTCGCCTGCCCGGCGGCCGATGAAGCGGATCTCGATCTCGTCCTCCGAGCGGCCCGAAAGCTCGATCATCTGGCGCGCAAGGTCGAGGATCTTCACGGGCTTGCCCATGTCGAGCACATAGACCTGCCCGCGGCCGCCCATCCCGCCCGCCTGGATGACGAGGGTCGATGCTTCCGGGATCGTCATGAAGAAGCGCGTCATGTCGGGGTGCGTCACGGTCAACGGACCGCCGCGCTCGATCTGGCGGCGGAAGATCGGGATCACCGATCCCGAAGAGGCGAGCACGTTGCCGAACCGAACGGCGACGAAGCGCGTGTCGACGTCGTCGCGAAGCGCAAACGCCTCGACGATCCATTCGCAGACGGCCTTGGACTGGCCGAGCAGGTTCTGCGGATTTGCCGCCTTGTCGGTCGAGATCAGGACGAAACGGTCGACGCCGAACTCGAGGGCGATCTCGGCGATCGCGCGCGTCGCGAGCACGTTGTTCGCCACCGCCGGGAGTGGGTTCGATTCGAGCATCGGCACGTGCTTGTAGGCCGCAGCGTGGAAGACGACGTCGGGCGGGTAGCGCTCGAGCACCTGCCGCATCTTCGGCCGGTCACCGCAGTCCGCGAGGACGGGAATCGCCGCCGTGAAGTTGCGCTCGTCGGTCAGCTCGCGCTCGATCTCGTAGAGCGCCGATTCGTTCTGCTCGACGAGGATCAGCCGACCGACACCGAGGCGGGCGAGCTGGCGGCAGAGCTCGGAGCCGATCGAGCCCCCGGCGCCCGTCACGACAACCGCCTTGTCGCGCACGTAGGCGGCGACGTCGCCGAGGTCGACCTCGACCTGCTCGCGCCCGAGCACGTCCTCGACCTGGACCGGGCGGATCCGGGTCGCGAGGTTGAGCTCACCGCTGATCAGCTCGTGGAGGGCCGGCAGCGTCTTGACTGCGATTCCCTCGGCCCGAGTCAGCTCGACGATCTTGCGTCGGAGCTCGCCCGGCGCCGACGGCATCGCGATCAGCACTTCGTCCGGGCGGTTCTCGCGCAGGATGCGCGGGAGCTCGTCGGTCGTCCCGAGGACGCGGATCCCCTGGATGCGCGCGTTGCGCTTGCGAACGTCGTCGTCGACGAATCCGACGGGCGTGGCCGAGAGCTGCCGGTTGCGCTGGAGCTCACGGACGATCAACTGTCCCGCGTCGCCGGCGCCTGCAACGAGCACCTCCCGTCCGCGCGCGACGAGGCCGCCGGGAGGCCGTTCGATCAGCGTTCGGGCGAGGAGCCGCGTGCCTGCGACGAACGCGAGCAGGAGCAAGTAGTCGAGGGCTGCGATTCCTCGCGAAAGACGCTCGTGCGCAGGTGGAAATGCGTAGAGGACGAGGTCGGCGAGCAGCGTCGCGACCGTGACGCCTCGTGCCGCGCCCCACATGTCCCGCGTCGAGACGTACCGCCACCAACGGTTGTAAAAACCGAAGACGACGAAGACGGAGAGCTGGACGGCAACGACGACCGCAAACACCTGCCACGAGAGCAAGTGGCGGTAATAAACCGGCGTTGCCTTGTCGAAGCGCAGGAAATACGCAACCCGCCACGCTGCGACGATCAACCCGGCGTCGAAGACCAGCTGCCAGATGCGATGCCTGTTGATCGGGAACGTGTTCACGCTTCGACGAGCGCGGCCGCCTGGCGCAGGATGCCGACAACCTCCGTTTGCTGCTCTTCGGAGATTCCCGCCCAGAGCGGCAGGCAGAGATTTTCGCGAGCCGCCTTCTCAGTCTCCGGAAAGTCGCCCTCCGAGTAGCCGAGATAGCGAAGCGCCGGCTGCAGGTGCAGCGGCGGGCGGTAGTACGCCTGGTGACCGATCTCCGCGTCGGCGAGCGCCTGCATCAGGCGGTCGCGCTCCTGCGAACGGATGCAATACATGTGGTAGACATGCCCGGCTTCGTCAACCGGTAACTCCGCGACCTCTCCGAGGCCGAGTTCGGCATAGCGGGCCGCCGCCTCGCGCCGAAGCCGCGTCCATTCGTCGAGATGCGGCAGGAAGATGCGCAGCGCGGCTGCCTGGATCGCGTCGAGGCGGGAGTTGTAGCCGATCAGCTCGAAGTCCTTCTTGGCGCGCGAGCCATGGAAGCGGAGCATGCGAACCCGGTCGGCCAGGCCGGGGTCGTTGACCGCGACGAGCCCGCCGTCGCCGAGACCGAACAGGTTCTTCGTCGGGAAGAAGCTGAACGTCGACGCGATGCTCGTTGCGATTCCCGGCGAGCCGAATGCCTGCGCTGCATCCTCGACGATCGGCAGGCCGAGCTTGCGAAGCTCGGCGACCGGTGCAGGCCGGCCGTAGAGATGCACCGGCATGATTGCTTTCGTCTTCGGTGTGATTCTTCGCTCGACGTCGGCAGGATCGATGTTGAGCGACTGCGCGTCGATCTCGGCAAATACAGGCACGGCGCCTCGCCTTGCGATCGCCTCAGCCGTTGCGAAGAACGTGAAGGACGGGCAGATCACCTCGTCGCCATCGCCGATGCCGAGCGCGTCGAGAGCGAGCACGATCGCGTCGGTCCCGTTCGCGACGCCGATCGTCTGTTCGACGCCGAGATACTCAGCGGCCTCGCGCTCGAAGCCCTCGACCTCGGGGCCGAAGATGAAGCGCCCGGACTCGAGGGTCCGTGCGAATGCCTCTTTGAGCTCCGGGATCAGCGGCGCGTACTGCGCCTTGACGTCAACGTGAGGAATCGGTGGCACGGCGAGCCATGGTAATCGAGCGACGGCGACGCAGGATCGAATACGCCGCCAGCGCCAGGATTCCCGCCACGACCGCGAACTCGACGTAGTCCACGTCGTGCCGGGCCTTGTGCCAGCTTGCCCCGACAGCCCAGCCGATGCCGCCGAGCCCAGCGCAGAAGACGGCGATGCCGACGACGGCGAGCGGCACGAAACGCCGGAGCCGCAGCTCCAGGAAACCCGCCGGAATGGCGACGAACGACCGGATCAGCGGGGTGGCGAAGCCGAGCGGCACAGCGATCGAGCCGAAGCGCGCGAACCAGCGCTCGGCCCGGTCGACACGGACAGCTGTGATGTGGAGGTAACGGCCGTGACGCTCGAGCAGCGGCCGGCCGCCGTAGAAGCCGATCACCCAACCGACCACCGCCCCGGCGCTGTTGCCGGCGATGCCTGCGACGACGAGGGCGATGTAGGCCGAAAGGCCCGAACCGAACTGGTGACCGAAGATCCCGACGTGACCGGCAAGCGCGCCCGACGCGAGGGCGCCGCCGTAGAGCATCGTCAGCTCGCTCGCGGCCGGCACGATTGCCGCAGCCGCCATGAAGAGGAACACGGCGACCACGCCGTGATTGCCGATGAACGAGGTCACTGCGGCAGCCTAGTAGTTTCAGGCGAAGACGCGCACGTCACGGTAGAGCGTGTCGCGCTGAACTGGGATCTTCCCGAGACTCTTGATCGTGCGGACGAAGTCGTCTGTCGACGCGCGATGCGTCGTGCCCGCTGCCGAGACCACGTTCTCCTCGATCATGATCGAGCCGAGATCGTCGGCGCCGAACTCGAGCGCGACCTGTCCGATCTTCATCCCCTGCGTCACCCAGCTCGATTGGATGTGGTCGACGTTGTCGAGATAGATGCGCGAGACAGCCTGCGTCAGCAGGTAGTCGAAGGACGTCGGCATCGTCTCGCGCGGGACGCGGGCGCCGAGCCGGTTGCCGTCGTCCTGGAACGTCCAGGAGATGAAAGCGCGGAACCCGTGTGTTTCGTCCTGCAGCTCGCGGACGCGACGCATGTGCTCGATCCGCTCGGCGAGCGTCTCGACGTGGCCGTACATCATCGTCGCCGTGGTCGACATGCCGAGCCGGTGGGCGTGGCGCATCACGTTGAGCCATTCGGCGGTCTTCGTCTTCTTAGGCGCGATGATGTCGCGGACGCGGTCGACGAGGACTTCGCCGCCGCCGCCCGGGATCGAATCGAGCCCTGCGTCGCGTAGACGCGTGAGCGCGTCGGGAATCGACAGCTTCGATCGGCGTGCGATGTGCTGCACCTCGGGCGGCGAGAGCGCGTGAAGGTGGATCTTGTAGCGCGACTTGATCGACGAGAAGAGATCCTCGTAGTAGTCGACTCCGAGGTCGGGGTGATGACCGCCCTGCATCAGGACGCCGGTGCCGCCGAGGGCGAGTGTCTCCTCGATCTTCTTGTAGATCACCGGCTTCGGAAGCAGATAACCCTCGCGCCGGTCGCCGGGGCTGCGGTAGAAGGCGCAGAAGTCGCAGTCGGTGACGCAGATGTTCGTGTAGTTGAGGTTGCGGTCGACGATGAAGGTGATCCGCCCCGGGTCGGTCCGACGGGCGCGCAGCTCGTTCGCAACGCGGCCCACGGAGACGAGATCGCGCGACTCGAGCAGCGTCAGAGCCTCCGCGTCGTCGATGCGTTCGCCGGCGAGCGCTTTGTCGAGCACCTCCGTGGTTGCCGATTTCACCGCTGCTGCGCCCACCTCTAGACCGCCGCTCCCGCAGTGACGAAGCGAAGCTCCGGAATCTCGTCCAGCTCCCCGACCTCGTGAGCGAGCTCGAGGAACGTGTAGAGGCCGGCGCGCTCGCGCGGTCCGAAGCGGTAACGGAGCTTCTCGAAGTAGCGCGCGAGGAAGCCGGCCGGGTAGCCGTAGCGCTCCGCCGATTCGAACGCGAGCGTCTCAGGATCCTCGCGCGCGGCACGGATCGACTCGACGAGTGCGTCCTCGAGCTCGGGCAGGCCGGGGTGCGTTGGCTCGGGAGCGGCCCACACCGCGAACACCATCGGCAGGCCTGTGCGCTCGAGCCACAGGCGGCCGAGGTCGTGGTGCGGCGTCGGATCCTCGAAAGCGGACTTGAGAGCGGCGTCACCGATCAGCATCTTCGCGTCGGCCGCTTCACCGAGTGGCACGTGATCCGCGTGGGGTAGGAGCACCTTCGTCAGCACGACCGACGTCGCCGACTCGGGCGTCACCGCAACGGTGCGGATCGACTCGAGCGGCAGACGCGAAACGAGCTGGATCGAGTCGACCGCACCCTCGGAGGAGACGCAGAGGCGAGGCAGCAGACGCAGCTTGTCTGCGTGACGCGCGTACTCGATCGACGAGATCGGGGCCGTGTCGAGCTCACCCGCGACGAGCCGGCGGTTGAGGTCGGTCGGGACGCCGGAGACCTCTTCGAACTCCGCGTCGACGCGGAAGAAGACGGGCGCCATATTCGCGTAAGCGATGCGGCCAAGCTTGATCACGCCCGTTCACCGCAATTCATGTACACGCGACAAACGCGGGAGACCCACCACCCGCCCCTGATGCCGATGAGGCTATCGGGGAATTCGTGACGTGTCTGTGACGAGGTGTGACAGTTTTGAGCCAATCTGTTCACCCGACCGGCACCCCCGTCCCGATGCCCGCGTAGCGAAGAGCGGCCGCCGGCGAAACGAAGTCGCGCATCTCGACGATGAGCCCGTCGCGAAAGCGCAGGAGCAGCGCGGAGTCGGTGTCACGAGGCGGTTCGGTGACCGCACGCACGACTACGAAGTCGTCGCGTTCGCCGACCACTTCGAAACGTCCGCTGACTCTGCCCTCGAGCCCGCGCTCGATGCAGGCGATGACGTCGTCCTTGTCGTTGCAGGTGTAGTTGGAGTCGACCTCGCTCGAGTACCACAGCACGTCCGGGTCGAGCAGGTCGAAGAGCTCCTCCGGCATGCGCACGTCCTCGATCGACTGGGCCGGCGTCATCAGCCGTCAAGCCTACGGAGCTCGTTGTAAAGCGAGTCACGCTGCACCGGGATACGGCCTGCCTCCTTCACAAAACGCACAAGCTCCGTGATCTTCTGCTCGGTACCGCTCGTCGCGCCGGCGGCCTGGAAGATCTTCTCGCGCACCACCGTCCCCTGGACGTCGTTCGCACCGAAGTGCAGCGCAACCTGCGCCATCGGCAGGCCCATCATGATCCAGTACGCCTTCACGTGCGGGATGTTGTCGAGCAACAGGCGCGAGACGGCGATCACCTTCAGATCCTCGGCGCCCCCGGTGAACTTGAACCCGCGACGCTCGAAGACGGTGTTCTCCGGATGGAACGCGAGCGGGATGAACGAGAGGAAACCGCCGGAGCGGTCCTGTTGCTCGCGCAGCCGGAGCAGATGGTCGACGCGCTCCTCG
>DASYAO010000155.1:0-8175 GCA_036501285.1 Gaiellaceae bacterium | reverse complement strand
GCACACGGTCGACGGCATCAAATGCCAGCGCGACGAGAAGCTCGCGTTCCACATCCACGCCCACCTGACGCTGTTCGTCGACGGCAAGGCCCGCTCGTTGCCGGGCGGGATCGGTGTCTGGCCGAAGCTCGAGAAGCAGAGCGGGCTACCGGGCCAGTTCGTGCTCACACAGGGCGAATGTCTCTCGTGGCTGATCACGCGCTTCTCGGACGGGCTCGTCCACATCGAGGCGCCGGTCAAGCGCTCGTTCGTTCTCGGCGAGCTCTTCGACGTGTGGGGCCAGCCGCTCGGGCCGAACGTGCTCGGGCCCGCGAAGGGCAAGGTGACCGCGATCGTCGATGGTCAGGTGTGGGACGGCGATCCGCGCCGGATCCCGCTCTCCTCGCACGCTCAGATTCAGCTCGAGGTTGGACGTCCGCTCGTCGCCCCCGAGCACATCACGTTCCCGGGCGCCTTCTAGCCGACCTTCACACTCGCTGCCTTGCCGGTGGTGGCGAATGTCCAGGCGCCGGCCGTGAGCGACAACTGTTTCGAGTGACGCACGGTGACGGGCTTCGCGCGGCCGCGCCGAACCGTGACCGGCACAGTCACGCGGAGCTCGTAGCGGCCGGCTTTCAGCGTCCGGACGCGTCGCCCCTGCAGCTTGACGACGCCTCCGGCGACGACGAGCGTGCCGCGCACGTGCGAGATGCCGGAGCCGATGATGTCCGGCTGCGTCGAGCCTGACGTCTTCGCGGTCGACGGCGTCTTCGCCGGAAGGAGTGAGGTGCTGGACCCGGTTGCGGCCGTCGAGAAGAACCGCATTGTCGTGCTCGGCGCGTTCTGGTCTTGCGCGACGTAGTTCGACGACGGTTGCAGCGTGATCAAGCGTTCGTCGTAGATCGCCTGACTCGGAAACAGAATCTGCACGCTGACGCCGGGACCCGAGAGCGCAAAGCTCGGCTTCCCGCACGGATACCCCGACGAAGGGTTGTCCATGTACGTCGTCAGGTCGTACTTCCCCGGTGGCAACGCGGGCCCCGGCGCCGACGTCGCGGTGATCGCTGTGCCGGGGTCGACCGCGAGCGAGAACGTGCAGTCCGGGTTGTAGGTCACGTACAGCGACGGGATGCCCGGCATCGCCGCGGTGGCGGCGCCGGTCGAAAGCAGTGCGACAGCAAAAACGAAGGCGAGAAGCGAAGCGCGCACGTCCTCGAGCCATGGTAGACGGCGCGCTTTACCTACCGAGTTGCGACCTGGCGAAAAAGGAGGCATTGTGGCGTCGTGTGGCGTGTCGGGCAGGCGCGCCGGGGGTCATCCGACGGAAGGAGATATTGCCGTGTCTCGCTTTGCGTTCGTTGCGCTGCTTGCTTCTTTTCTTGCGTTGATCGGAATTGGCGGCGCCTCGGCGCTTTCGCCGAACGGTCCTTCGACGAACATCGTCATCAGCCAGGTCTACGGCGCAGGCGGGAATAGCGGCGCGCTCTTCAACGCCGACTTCATCGAGCTGTTCAACCTCGGCAGCGCGCCGCAGTCGGTCGCGGGCTGGTCGGTGCAGTACACGAGCGCAACAGGCACCGGCGCCATCGGGGGTAGCGGCAACGGGAGCGCGAGCCAGCTGCAGGCGCTGCCGAACACGACGATCCCCGCGGGCGGCTACCTGCTCGTCAGCGGTCCAGCCGGAACGACGGGCGCTTCCGAGAGTCCCGATGTCACGAGCAGCCTGAGCCTGGCAGCCGGCGCCGGCAAGGTCGCGCTCGTCACGGGCACGACGCCGCTCGGCTGCAACAGCGCCTCGACCTGTTCGGATGCCCAGCTGCAGCGCGTCGTCGACTTCGTCGGCTACGGCACCGGCTCGAGCGGTGCGAATTTCTTCGAAGGAACGGGACCGGCACCGACGCCGTCCAACACGTTGTCCGATGTCCGTGCGAACCACGGTTGCACCGACACGGACAACAATGCGGTCGACTTCACGACCGCCACGCCCGCGCCGCGAAACTCGTCGGCGACGCCGAATCCGTGCGGCGGCGGCGGGCCGACCGCGCCTTCGGTCAACGGCGCCGCCAGCCCGTCGAGCGCCGATGGCGGTGCCTCGACCTTGCTGACCGCGCGCGTGACGCCGGGCGCGAACCCGACGAGCACCGGTCTTGCGGTGAGCAGCGATCTCTCGTCGATCGGCGGGTCCACGACGCAGGCCTTCTTCGACGACGGCACCCACGGCGACGCGACGGCGGGCGACGGAACGTTCTCGTTCTCGGCGACGGTCGCGTCGGGCACGTCCGCAGGCTCAAAGTCGCTGCCGCTCGCGGTCACCGACGTGCAGGGTCGCTCCGGCTCCGGCTCGATCGCGCTGACGGTGACCACGCCGCCCGTGTCGCTCGCGATCCACGACATCCAGGGGGCGGCCTTCATCTCGCCGTACAAGGGTCAGATCGTGCGCACGACCGGCATCGTCACCGCCCTCGACTCGAACGGTTACTACCTCCAGGATCCGAACCCGGACACGAACGATGCCACGTCCGAGGGCATCTTCGTGTTCACGAGCTCGGCGCCTCACGCCGCCGTCGGCGACGCCGTGAGCGTGCGCGCAACAGTTGCCGAGTTCCTGCCCGGTGGCACTGCGTCGAACCTCACCGTCACCGAACTCGACTCACCGACGACGACGCTGGTGTCGAGCGGCAATCCGCTGCCTCCTCCCGCCGTGATCGGTACGGCGGCGGGCGATCGCACTCCGCCGCCGACGCTGATCGACGGCGAGGCAACCGGCGATGCGAACACGCAGGCGAGCTTCGATCCGGCCCATGACGGCCTCGACTTTTGGGAGAGCCTCGAGGGGATGCGTGTCGAGATCGACGACGCGGTCGCCGTCGGCCCGACGAACTCGTTCGGCGAGACCGAGGTTGTCTCGGCGTCGACCGTGCCGTCGGCCGATCGCACGCCGCGCGGCGGTGTCGTCGTGAAGGCCGACAGCTCGAACCCGGACGGCGGCGACTACAACCCCGAGCGCGTCGTCGTCGACGACGGCCTCGAGAACCTGCCGGTCGCGAACGTCGGCGACAGCTACTCGACGCTCGTCGGTCCTCTGACCTACGACTTCGGCGACTACTACCTCGAGCCGAACCAGCCGGCCACGCTCACGTCCGGCGGAATCACGCGTGGGACGACGACGGCGCAGGGCGCGGGTCAACTCGCGGTGGCGACCTTCAACGTCGAGAACCTGGCGCCGACGGACCCGCAGTCGAAGTTCGACGCGCTCGCGCAGATCGTCCTGAACAACCTGAAGTCGCCCGACATCATCGCCGTCGAAGAGGTGCAGGACAACGACGGCGCCACGGACGACGGCGTCGTGGCGGCCGATCAGACGATCGCGGACCTGACGGCGGCGATTCACGCGGCTGGCGGCCCCGACTACAGCTCGGCAGAGATCGATCCGCAGAACGATCAGGACGGCGGCGAGCCCGGAGGGAACATCCGCGTCGTCTACCTCTACCGCACCGACCGCGGGCTCTCGTTCGTGAGCGCGCCGGCCGGCGACTCGACGACGTCCGAGACGCTCACGCCGTCTGGCGACCTCGCGCTCAACCCCGGCCGGATCGACCCGACGAGCAACGCCTGGGCCGCGAGCCGCAAACCGCTCGCCGGCGAGTTCATGCTGCGCGGCCAGAAGCTGTTCGTGATTGCGAACCACTGGGTCGCGAAGCTGCCGGACGATCCGCTCGAGGGTCACGTCCAGCCGCCGCAACAGTCGTCGGTCCAGCAGCGTGAGCAGCAGGCCGAGGAGGTGCGGAGCTTTACGCAGGGCATCCTGGGAACGGATCCGAATGCGGACGTGGTCGTGCTGGGTGACCTGAACGACTCGCAGTTCTCGCAGCCGTTGCAGACCCTCGACGCGACTCCGCTGCACGACCTCGTCACCACGCTGCCGGTGAACGAGCAGTACACGTACGTCTTCGAGGGCAACTCCGAGGTGCTCGACCACATCCTCGTGAGCGACCACCTCTTCTCGCAGGTTCACGCGGGCGACTACGACGTCGTGCACGTCAACTCGGAGTTCGCCGACCAGACGTCCGATCACGACCCGCAGGTCGTTCGCCTCCTGGTCCAGGGAACGCCGCAGCTCACGTGGGCGGCGCCGGCCCAGATCGCCTTCGGCACGCCGCTCGGCGCGGCGCAACTCGACGCGACGAGCTCGGTGCCGGGCACGTTCGCGTACAGCCCTGCCGCGGGCATGGTCCTGTCACCCGGGGCGCACACGCTGCACGCGACGTTCACGCCGACGGACACCGCCGACTGGCAGAGCGCTTCGATCAGCGTCCCGATCACCGTCGGTTTCACCAGCGCGTGCATCACCGGAACGCACACCGGCCCGCTGACGGTCGCAGCCGGCGAGTCGGTTTGCATCGGGCCGGGGGCGAAGCTCACCGGTCCGCTTCGCGTGCAGGCCGGTGGTGCGCTCTGGATGAGCGGCGCGTCGATCACCGGGCCCGTGCAGTCCTCGCATGCGGCCGCCGTGACGCTGTGCGGCGACACGGTCGACGGACCGGTGTCGATCACGGGCACGACCGGGCCGGTCGTCGTCGGCAACCCGCCCGACTGCGACGGCAACCTCATCTCCGGGCCGCTCGACCTGACCGGAAATCCCGGCGGTGTCACCGCCTCCGGGAACACGGTCGGCGGGCCGGTGAGATCAGGCTGACGACCTAGCGATACTCATGCGAGAGCCGCGCGTGGCTCGCCCATGACAGTGATCCTCGACCGGCGAACTCTGAACCGGTCGCTCTTCGCGCGTCAGCTGCTGCTCGAGCGGGCCGCCGTCGATCCGGCGGACGTTGTCGAGCGGCTCGTCGGCATGCAGGCGCAGGTTCCGCTCGATCCGTACGTCGGCCTCTGGTCGCGCGTCGACGGCTTCGATCCGGTCGCGTTCGGCGAAGAGCTCGTCGAGCGACGTCTCGTGCGGATGACTCTGATGCGAACGACGCTGCACCTCGTGAGCGCGCGAGACGCGCTCGGCATCCGTCCGGTGCTGCAGAGCGCGATCGAGCGCAGCTTCGGCGGTAGCCCGTTCGCGCGGCAGCTCGCCGGTCTCGCCCTCGAGCCGGTCGTCGCGCGCGGCGTCGAGCTCGTCGAGGGGGAACCGCTGTCGGTGGCGCAGCTCGGGAAGGCGCTCGCCGAATCGTGGCCCGAACGTGAACCGTCCGCACTCGCGTACGCCGTCCGCTACCTCGTGCCGCTCGTGCAGGTGACGCCGCGCGGTGTCTGGGGCAAGGCGCTGCAGCCGAAGGTGACCACGCTCGACGCATGGCTCGGCAGTACGCGAGCCTCGTCGATGAGTGCGGGCGATCTGTTCCTGCGGTACCTACGCGCGTTCGGACCGGCAACGCTCGCGGACTTCACGTCGTGGTCGGGGCTGACCGGCGCACGCACCCTCGTGGGCGAGCTCGAAGCCGAACTGCGCACGTTTCGCGATGAAGCAGGACGCGACCTCTACGACATTCGCGACGGAGTGATCTGCGACCCGTCGACGCCGGTGCCGGTTCGCTTCCTGCCCCAGTTCGACAATGTCTTCCTCGCGCACGCGGACCGGTCGAGGCTGATCGACGAGGTGAGGTGGGACGCGTCATTTACGCATTTCGGGACGCTCTTCGTCGACGGCTTCCTCGCCGGCACATGGAAGCTCACCGACCCGAAGCGCGACGCCGCGCTCGAGGTCGAGCTACGTCGCCGCGTGAGCACGCCGATGCAGAAGGAGATCCGGCAGGAAGCAGAAGCGCTGGTCGTGTTCCTGACGCCCGAGGCGCGGACCCGGCGGCTCGCGGTCGGCTAGGC
Source organism: Gaiellaceae bacterium (assembly GCA_036501285.1). Classification (GTDB taxonomy): domain Bacteria; phylum Actinomycetota; class Thermoleophilia; order Gaiellales; family Gaiellaceae; genus PALSA-600. The sequence continues at coordinate 2,370 of DASYAO010000155.1, read as the reverse complement.
ATCCCCGGGCGGGCAAACGACTGGCGATCGCGGTGGCCTGGGGCCTACGCTGGTTGGGGGTCCTTGGCCGATGCGGCCTCCCGCTCGCTGTAGGTGAACGCGGCGGCCAGCGCGCCGAAGGGGATGATGAGTCGGAGCAGGATCTGGCGCGAGTCGGTCGTCCCGGCGAACACCATCGAGAGCGTGCCGAGCAGGAAGGCCAGTCCCCAGATCGCAGAGATCTTCCGATTGAAGGCGCGGAAGGCAGGACTGTTCCAGATCTCCTTCGGGGCTTGCTCACGGGCGTACCCCTCGGTGAAGGGCCGGTTGACGAGTACCGAGCCGAAGACGATCACGCACAGGGATCCGTGGGCCACCGCTTGGGCGTAGCGGCCCCAGGTGCCGATGTCGTCGGGGTGGACGATCGCCAGGACCATCAGCATGCCGATGAAGTAGATGACGCCGACGTAGTCGAACAGGTGGGCCTTGCGACGGCTGAGCGCCCTGGCCAGGACGACGATGGCGACGGCGGCCCCGATGCCGGCCCCCCAGTAAACGTTGCCTACTCTCACGCCCGCGAGGAATGCCCCCCACGGAGCGAAGCTCCAGATCAACTCGCTCATTGCGCTCTCCTTTGGGTGTTGCGGCGTCCCCATCTTGTTGTCCAGGGTGGACGGAGCAGGTTTCGATTCGGCGAGGTAGGAGGGTTTTCCGCCGGCGCCAGGAACTCGAGGTTGCCGGAGAAGGGCCGTCGTTGCCTCTGAGTCAGTCGCGGACCGGACGATGACCGGGGATCAGTACGACAGGAGGAAGACTGGTGCCCGACGACGCTTCTATCCCCGACCAGCCCGACGCGAGCCGCGAGCCCCTCTTACCGCAGGTCGGGCCCTGGATGGTCCTGCGCGTCGCGAAGGCGTGGCTCCTGCCGCTCGCGGTACCGGCGGTCATGATCGCGTTGGTCACTTCGATCTACATCGGTTCGGTGATCGACCCGATCGGCCACTTGAAAGGTCTACCCGTGCAGATCGTTAATCTCGACACCGGGGCCGCCACCCCCGCGGGACGCGTCGCGCTCGGCCAGAGCATGGTGCACGCTCTGGTGGGGAGCGGAGAAGTATCGAGCCGGCTCGACCTACACGTCGTTTCACTCAGCCAGGCCGAAAAAGCGATGAACCGCGGCAGCTCCTACGCCACGCTGGTCATCCCCTCGACCTTCAGCGACTCTGCTCTACTCGATGCCGGACAGCCCGCCGCCGCCGGCACGCCGGCCGCTCCCACGGTCGAGATCGAAGAGAACAGCCGACTTGGCAGCCTCGGTGTCAACCTGGCGGTCGGGGTCCTCGGTCCGGCACTGAACGACGTCTCGAAACAGCTCGGAACCCGGCTGACCCAGGACAGCACAAGCGCAGTGCGTTCCAACCCGGTGCTCGCCGCACAGCTCGCCGATCCCATCAGGGTCACCACGGTGAGCTATCGCACCTTACCGGCGCGTTCCGCCCTGAGCCTCAGCGCTTTCTACGTGTCGCTCATCTCGATCCTCGCCGGATTCCTGGCTGCCGGAGTGATCAATTCCTCGATTGACGGCGCCCTCGGATACGCCACCAGTGACCTTGGCCCCCGCTGGAAGATCCGGATCCCGAAGCGGATCTCCCGGAAACAGACCCTCATCACCAAGTGGTGCATCGCGCTGGTTGTCGCCCCGGTCCTCACCGCGATCATCCTCGCCGTCGCCGTCGGCGCCTTCGGGATGTACGCCCCTCACTACGGTGTTCTTTGGCCGCTCCTGACACTTGCCACAGTCATGGTTTCGTTCGGGACCCTCGCTCTGCTGGCAGCGTTCGGGAGCATGGGCCAGATGCTTGCGATGGTGATCCTCGTCTATCTGTCTCTCGCGTCTTCCGGAGGCACCGTCCCCATCCAGGCCCTACCAGGCTTCTTCAAGGGAGTAGGCCAGATCGAACCGCTCCGGCAGCTGCTCGGAGGTGCTCGCGATGTCCTCTACTTTGGCAGCCAGTGGAACGCCGGAGCCTCCCACGCCGTTCTGGTCCTCGGTCTCGAGCTGCTGTTTTGGATCGTGCTAGGGGTCGGGGTCACCACCTGGTACGACCGGCGCAATCTATACCGCCTGTCACCGGAGATGATCACTACCGTCGAGCACGCCGTGCTCCGGCGCGGCCCGTCATCGTAAGAGACGCGTATCCGCACCGCTCGACCCAACTACACGGGCGGTAGAAGCGGGAGCGACGGGACTCGAACCCGCGACCTCCGGCGTGACAGGCCGGCGTTCTAACCAACTGAACTACGCCCCCGCGGGCGAAGGGCAGTCTAGCCCGGCGGAGAACAGGTCGGCATGACCAGGGTCGACTGGGTGATCGTGGGCTTCGCCGTCGT
>DASYAO010000154.1:0-12185 GCA_036501285.1 Gaiellaceae bacterium | reverse complement strand
TCCGTCGAGCCAGCAGGTGTGCACGATCGGCGGCAACGTCGCCGAGAACTCGGGCGGCGCGCACTGCCTCAAGTACGGCTTCACCGTCAACCACGTTCTCGCCGCCGACGTCGTCCTGCCGACGGGCGAGCTCGTGACGCTTGCGCGCGACGATGAGGGCCCCGACCTGCTCGGAGCGTTCGTGGGCTCGGAAGGGACACTCGGAATCGCAGTGCGGATCACGGTGCGCGTGCTGCGCGTGCCCGAGACTGTCCGCACGCTGCTCGCTGCGTTCGCGACGACCGACGCCGCCGGCGACGCGGTCTCACACGTCATCGCCGCCGGGATCCTCCCCGCCGCGATCGAGATGATGGACGCGCTCACGCTCGAGGCTGTCGAGGCGGCGGTCGCGCCCGGCTATCCCGCGGGCGCAGGCGCAGTGCTGATCGTCGAGCTCGACGGACACGCGACCGAGGTCCTCGAGGACTCCGCCGTCGTCGAGCGCATCTGCCGTGAGCAGGGCGCGTTCGAGTTGCGAGCCGCGGAGGATGCGGAGGAGCGCGCGCGGATCTGGCGCGGACGCAAGTCCTCGTTCGCGTCGATGGGGCGGATCTCGCCGAGCTATTACGTGCAGGACGGCGTCGTCCCGCGCACGCGCCTACCCGAGGTGCTGCGGCGCATCGGCGCGCTCGCCGACGAATACGAGCTGCGGATCGCGAGCGTGTTTCACGCCGGCGACGGCAACCTGCATCCCCTCGTGCTCTATGACGAGGACGTTCCCGGCGAGGCCGAACGCGCCGAGGAGCTCGCGACGGCAATCCTCGACGTCTGCATCGACGTGGGCGGCTCGCTCACGGGCGAGCACGGCGTCGGCGTCGACAAGGCGTGCTCGATGCCGAAGCTGTTCGGCTCCGACGATCTCGCGGTGATGCAGCGGCTGCGCAATGCGTTCGACCCCGACGGCATCGCGAACCCGGGCAAGGTGCTGCCGACGCCGCGCCTCTGTGGTGAGGTGCCGGGGCCGTATCGCGCACACCCACTCGAGCGGGCCGGGCTTGCAGAGCGTCTCTGAGCCGGGGACCGTCGCCGAGGCGGCCGAGGCGATGCGAAGCGGCGTGCGCGTGTCCGCCGCGCGCCTGAACCGCATCCTCGAGCACGAGCCCGGCGATCTGACCGCGATCGTCGAGGCGGGGCTCCGGCTCTCCGAGCTGCAGGCCGCGCTCGAGCCTCACGGCCAGATGCTCGCGCTCGACCCGCCCGGCGATCCCACGATCGGGGCGTGTCTTGCGGGCGATCTCTCCGGTCCGCGTCGCCACCGCTACGGCGCGATGCGCGACCTCGTGATCGGCGTGACGGTCGTGCTCGCGGACGGAACGATCGCGAGCTCGGGCGGCAAGGTCGTGAAGAACGTCGCCGGCTACGACCTCGGCAAGCTCTTCGTGGGATCGCGCGGCCGCCTCGGCCTGATCGCGCGCGTCGCGCTTCGCCTGCACACGCGCCCGGTGGCGGAGCAGTCGGTCGTGATCGAGAGCGGCGACCCGCGCGCGACCTGGCTCGCGCTTCACCGCTCACAGCTGACGCCGAGCGCCGTCGACTTCCTGCCGCCGAACCGCCTCGCGGTCCTCTTCGAAGGAGCGCCCGCTGCGGTCGCCGCGCAGGTCGCACACGTTGGCGGTCAGATACCGGGGGTGTCCCCGTGGGACGAGAGCTCCCGCCTCCAGGCAGACCGGCGGCCGGTGCGCTTCGAGTGGCAGGAGTGCCTGCTCGCCCGGCCCGGGCCCGGCCTGGCCTGGGTCGAGGCGCCTCCGGCGCCGGAGCCGGAATGGTCGCCCCTCGCCGAGCGCGTGCGGGCCGTTTTCGACGCTGAAGGAAGGCTCTCTTAATTGGACCCACTTCTCGTCCGCGACTGCGTCCACTGCGGCTTCTGTCTGCCGACCTGCCCGACCTACGAGCTCTGGCACGAGGAGATGGACTCCCCGCGAGGCCGGATCTGGCTGATGCAGGAGGTGCTCGAGGGCCGAGCCTCCCTGAACGCGACCGTCGCCCAGCACTTCGACCGCTGTCTCGGCTGCATGGCCTGCGTGACCTCGTGCCCCTCCGGCGTCAAGTACGACCGGCTGATCGAGCTCACCCGTGAGCGCGTCGAGGAGAGCATCAGGCGGCCGCTCTCGGAGCGGGGCCTGCGCGCGCTCGCGTTCGCCGTCCTGCCACGGCCGAAACTGATGCGCGTCGCGCTGCCGTTCTCGCGGCTCGCGCCGTACCGAGCATTCCGCGAGCTCGCGCCGCCGTGGCGCGAACCTGTCGCGCCGCCCCGCGAGACGAGGGCGGTCGCGGAGCGCAAGGCGCGCGTCGGCCTGCTCACCGGTTGCGTCCAGAGTGTCCTGTTCGGTGAGGTGAACCGCGCGACGGCACGCGTGCTCGCCGCGCACGGCTACGAGGTCGTCGCGCCGTACGACGGCTGCTGCGGCGCGCTCGCGCTCCACGCCGGCAAGCGGGAGCGCGGGCTCGCGCAGGCGGAGCAGACGGTGGATGCCTTCCGCGCAGCGGGCGCCGAGACGATCGTCACGAACGCAGCAGGCTGCGGCTCGCACCTCAAGGACGCGGGTCTCGACGTGCCGGTCGTCGACGTGTCGGAGCTGCTCGCGAGCGCCGACGGCCCGGAGCGCAAGCCCGTCGAGCTGCGCGTCGCCTTCCAGGACTCGTGTCACCTGAAGCACGCGCAGCGCATCACCGCCGAGCCGCGTGCGGTGCTGCGCTCGATTCCCGGCATCGACCTCGTCGAGCCCGCCGAGCAGGAGCTCTGCTGTGGAAGCGCCGGCATCTACAACCTCGTGCAGCCGAAGGCCGCACGTGAGCTCGGCGACCGCAAGGCGGCGAACATCCTCGCGACCGGAGCCGACGTCTACGTCAGCGCGAACCCGGGCTGCCTGCTCCAGGTCTCGGCGGCGCTTCGCCGCGCCGGCAAGCCGCTGCCGGCGCTGCACCCGGTCGAGCTGCTCGACGCGTCGCTACGCGGCGCGCCCGCTCGCCTGCGCGGAACGGCGTAGCCGCGCCGCGAGCGCTGCGTCGAGCTGTCCCGGCTCGAGCCGCCAGCGCCAGTTTCCGCTCTCGCGGCCGGGCGTGTTCATCCGCGCCTCGCTGCCGAGCGAAAGCAGATCCTGCGCCGGCACGATCGCGAGCGCGGCCGGCGAGCGCAGCGCGAGCTCGGTGAGGAGCCAGGCCGGATCCTCCTCGCCGATTCCGGCGCGTGCGGCCACGTCGCGCGCGAACGCACGCACCGCCTCGTGCTGGTGCGACCACCAGCCCCGCGAGGTGTCGTTGTCGTGCGTCCCCGTATACGCGACGCGAAGCTCGGGCACCGCGAGCGGGTCGTGCATCCCGGTGAGCAGGAAGTGCATGACGGCCATGCCGGGAAGGCCGAGCTCGTCGCGCAGCCGGTCGACGGCCGGCGTGATCACGCCGAGGTCCTCGGCGACGAGCGGGAGCGCGCCGAGCTCTGCGCTCACAGCGTCGAACAGTTCGCGTCCGGGGCCGCGCCGCCATCTGCCGTCGAGGGCGACGTGCGCGTCCGCGGGCACCGCCCAGTACGAGACGAAGCCGCGGAAATGGTCGACGCGCGCGGCGTCGAAGAGCTCGAACGTCCGCCGGAACCGCTCGACCCACCAGCGGTAGCCCGTAGCCCGCAACGCGGCCCAGTCGTAGAGCGGGTTGCCCCAGAGCTGCCCCGTGTCGCTCCATTCGTCCGGCGGGACGCCCGCGACCTCGCCCTCCTGGAAGAGCTCCGGGTGCGCGACGTGGTCGACGCTCCCGGGCGCGACGTAGATCGGGAGGTCGCCGAGGATCCGGACGCCGCGCCTCGCCGCGTAAGCGCGAAGCGCGAGCCACTCGCGCTCGAAGCGCACCTGGCCCGCGAGGTCGGACCAGTCCTGCGCCCAGAACGCATGACGAGCGGCGAAGCGGTCGATCTCCGAGCCCGACACGGGCGCTTCCGGATCGGCGAGCAGGCCGTCCCAGCAGGCGAAAGCGGAAGCCGAGCGGTACGGCGAGCCGTGGTCGTCAGGCGGCCCGAGCGGGAGGACCTGCCACCACGTCTGCCCTGACGCGGCGAGCCAGTCGGTGAAGGCGTAGGCCTCGGGACCGAGCCGCCCGCCCGGAAGCGACGTCGGATGCAGCAGAACGCCGCTCGAGCGGGGCCCGATCACTACTGTGATTGTCCGCGCTGGCGAGAGGGCAACAGAGAGGTAACCCGATGCCCGTCAGGACGCTCAGGAAACCGCAGTCGAGGATCCGCATCATGGAGCTGCGGCCACAGCTCGACTGTGGCCAATTCGCCGTCAAGCGCACGGTCGGCGAGCGCGTCCACGTCTCGGTGACGATCGTCCGCGACGGCCACGACGTGCTCGGCGCATCGCTGTTGTACCGCGGGCCGGGCAAGCGCCGCTTCGCAAGCACGCCACTCGAGCCGGTCGGAAACAACGTCTTCGCGGGATCGTTCGAGGTGACGGACTGCGGACGCTGGGAGTACGCGGTCGAGGCGTGGAGCGATCGCGCCGCCACGTTTCGCGACGAGCTTCGCCGCAAGGTCGAGGCGGGACAGGACGATCTCTCCGGCGAGCTCGCCGAAGGCGAGGCCCTGCTCGGCATCCCGCGGCTCGACGTCGAAACCGCGCTAGCGTCGACCGCGACCGATCGTGACGGTCTCGCGCGCAGCGATCTCTACGCCGTCGAGGTCGATCGGAAGATCGCACGCTTCGGCGCGTGGTACGAGCTCTTCCCGCGTTCGTTCGGCGGCTTCACCGGTGTCGAGCGTGTGCTGCCGAAGCTCGCGGAGTTCGGATTCGACGTCGTCTACCTGCCGCCGATCCACCCGATCGGCCGTTCCGGTCGCAAGGGCAGGAACAACACGCTGCCCGCGAAAGCCGGCGACCCCGGCAGCCCGTGGGCGATCGGCGCGAAGGAGGGTGGGCACGACGCAGTCGACCCGAGCCTCGGCACGCTCGGCGACTTCGACCGCCTCGTCGCGCGCGCGCAGGAGTTCGGGCTCGAGATCGCGCTCGACTTCGCGATCCAGTGCTCGCCGGACCATCCATGGCTCGAGGAACATCCCGAGTGGTTCCAGCATCGCCCCGACGGGACGATCAAGTTCGCCGAGAACCCGCCCAAGCGCTACCAGGACATCGTCAACGTCGACTGGGAATGCGACGACTGGCAGAGCCTGTGGGAGGCGCTGCGCGACGTCGTCCTCCACTGGGTCGGTCACGGCGTCCGGATCTTCCGCGTCGACAACCCGCACACGAAGCCGCTGCCGTTCTGGGAGTGGTTGATCACGGAGGTCCGGCGCGACAACCCGGACGTCGTCTTCCTCGCGGAGGCGTTCACGCGCCCGCCCATGATGCAAGCGCTGGCGAAGCTCGGTTTCAACCAGTCGTACACCTACTTCACCTGGAAGAACTCGCGCGCAGAGCTCGAGGACTACGTGCGCGACCTCGTCTCGACGGCCGACTACTACCGCCCGAACTTCTTCGCGAACACGCCCGACATCCTCCACGAGTACCTGCAGCGTGGTGGACGCCCCGCGTTCGAGGCGCGACTCGTGCTCGCAGCGACGCTCTCGCCGTCGTACGGGATCTACTCGGGCTTCGAGAACATCGAGAACGTCCCGGTCAAGGCCGGAAGCGAGGAATACCTCGACTCCGAGAAGTACGAGGTGAAGACGCGCGCGCTCGACGGGCCGCTGCTGCCGCTCGTTCATAAGCTGAACGAGATCCGGCGTGCGAACCGCTCGCTGCAGCAGCTCGGCAACGTCGCCTTCCTCGACACGGCGAACGAGCACCTGATCGCCTATGCGAAGCAGAGCGACGCCGACACCGTGATCGTCGTCGTCAACCTCGATCCGTTCTCGACGCGCGAGGGGCTCGTCACGGTCTCCGCCGGCGCCACCGTGCAGGACTTGCTGACCGACGAGACCTACCGCTGGAGCGCCGGCGGCAACTTCGTGCGACTCGGACCAGGGCAGGCACACGTCCTGCACGTGCGATGACCGTGACGATGTCGCGTACCGAATCTGCGGCACAGGCGACTCCCGAGACGGCGCGCAGCTTTCTCGAGGCGGATCCGCTGTGGTTCAAGCACGCGGTCTTCTACGAGATCCACCTGCGCGGCTTTGCCGACGGCTCGGCCGACGGCAACGGCGACTTCCGCGGCCTCACCGAGAAGCTCGACTACCTGAAGTGGCTGGGCGTCGACTGCATCTGGTTGCTGCCGATGTATCCGTCGCCGCTCCGCGACGGTGGGTACGACATCGCCGACTTCATGACGATCCATCCCGACTACGGGACGCTCGACGACTTCCGGGTGTTCATCGACTCGGCGCACGAGCACGGCATTCGCGTGATCGCCGACCTCGTCGTCAACCACACCTCGAGCGACCATCCGTGGTTCCAGGAGGCGCGGAGCGATCCGAGCTCGCCGAAGCGCGACTGGTACGTGTGGTCGGACACCGACGACGGCTATCGCGACGCTCGCATCATCTTCGTCGACACCGAGGTCTCGAACTGGACGTGGGACCCGATCGCCGGCCAGTACTACTGGCATCGCTTCTTCTCGCACCAGCCCGACCTCAACTACGACAACCCGGAGGTGCAGGACGCGATGCTCGACGCCCTGCGCTTCTGGCTTGACCTCGGCCTCGACGGCTTCCGGCTCGACGCGGTTCCGTACCTCTTCGAACGGGAGGGGACGAACTGCGAGAACCTGCCCGAGACGCACGCCTACTTGAAGCGGCTGCGTGCCGAGATCGACGCCGCATACCCGGATCGGGTGCTGCTCGCCGAGGCGAACCAGTGGCCCACAGACGTCGTCCACTACTTCGGCGAGGGCGACGAATGCCACATGGCGTTCCAGTTCCCCGTCATGCCGCGGCTCTTCATGGCGATCCGCCGTGAGGACGCGACGCCGGTCGTGGACATCATGGAGCAGACGCCGCCGATTCCCGAGAACGCGCAGTGGGGACTCTTCCTGCGCAACCACGACGAGCTGACGCTCGAGATGGTGAGCGAAGAGGAGCGCGACTTCATGTGGGCCGAGTACGCGACCGACCCGCGGATGAAGCTGAACCTCGGCATCCGCCGCCGGCTCGCGCCGCTGCTCGACAACGGCCGCGACGAGATCGAGTTGATGACGGCGATTCTCTTCTCGATGCCGGGCGCGCCCGTCCTCTACTACGGCGACGAGATCGGCATGGGGGACAACATCTACCTCGGCGACCGCGACGGCGTCCGCACGCCGATGCAGTGGACAGGCGACCGGAACGGCGGTTTCTCGCGCGCCGACTTCGCGCGGCTCTACCTGCCGCCGTTGATGGATCCGGTGTACGGCTACCAGGCGGTGAACGTCGAGGCGCAGCTGCGAACGCCGACGTCGCTCCTCCGCTGGATGCACCGCTTCATCGCGCTCCGCAAGCAGCATCCCGTCTTCAGTCTCGGCACCTACGAGCCGCTCCGGCCGGCGAATACGCGCGTGCTCGCGCACATCCGACGCTACGAGGACGAGATCGTCCTCTGCGCCCACAACCTCGGGCGCTCGGCGCAGGCGGCCGAGCTCGACCTCTCGCGGTTCGCCGGGCTCGTCCCCGAGGAGCTGCTCGGCGAGACGCAGTTCCCGCGCATCGGCGAGCTGCCGTACCTGCTCACGTTCGGCCCGCGCGGCTTCTACTGGTTCCGCCTGCGAGGTGACGTATGACATTGGTCGAGTTCGTTCACGGCCAGCGCTGGTTCGGAGCGAAGTCGCAGGAGGTGACGGACGCGCAAATCGTCGACGAATGCGTTCTCCGCGCGGAGCCGCGCCTGCGCGATGCGCTCGTCGAGCTTCGCTACGGCGACGGCAACCACGACCTCTACCAGCTGCTGCTCGGCGACGACGTCGACGTGATCGGAGAGCCCACGACCGGCACGGAGCTCGTGCGGCTGCTGCAGCGCGGCGCGACGCTGCCGACGCGCGACGGGCAGATCACCTTCGACCCGTACGCCTTCGCGCCGTTCCCGAAGGTGCCACTCGAGAGCTCGCACACGCTCGGCGTCGAGCAGTCGAACTCGTCGCTCGTCGTCGACGACCGCGTCTTCCTCAAGGTCTACCGCCGGATCGAGGCAGGCGAGAATCCGGATCTCGAGCTGACGCGGTTCCTCGTCGCGCACGGGTTCGAGAACGTGCCGATGATCTACGGCTCGTGGTCGTACGCGGGGCCGCTGCTCGGAGCGACGCTCGGGATCGCGCAGGAGTTCGTCCCGGGGTCCGTCGACGGCTGGTCGCTCGCGCTCGACGAGCTCTCGTCGCGGCCCGACGAGTTCCTCGCACGCGTCGACCGGCTCGGGCACGTGGTCGGCGAGCTCCACGCGACGCTTTCCAGCGTCACCGACGATCCCGCGTTCTGTCCGGAGGAGCCCACACAGGAGTCGCTCGCGCTGCTCACCGCCGAGGTCGACGAGGACATCGAACAGGTCTTCCTGCATCTGCCCGAGCTCGACACCGTGGCGCCGATCGCGGGGCGCGGCGACATGGTGCGCGACCTGCTCCGAAGCCTGACGTCGGTGGGCGCAGTCGGTCGCCGCATCCGCCACCACGGCGACCTGCATCTCGGCCAGGTGCTCTGGGCGCGCGGCGACTGGCTCGTGATCGACTTCGAGGGCGAGCCCGCGCGGCCGCTGCCCGATCGGCGCACGAAGCGCTCGCCGCTCCGAGACGTCGCCGGGATGCTGCGCTCGTTCACCTATGCAGCATCGGTCGCCGGCGTGGCCGGCACCGGCGTCGAGGAGCGCGCGCGCACGGCGTTCCTCGAGAGCTACCTCGACGTGATGGCCGGAACGGGACTCCTGCCGGCACCCGAGACGACGGATCGGCTGCTCCGCACCTTCGAGCTCGAGAAAGCCGTGTACGAGCTCCGGTACGAGCTCGCCCACCGTCCCGACTGGGTCCCGGTCCCGGTCGCCGGCATCATTCGCCTGCTCGAGGGGGCCGCGTGACCGTTCACAATTTCCTAACCGCGCCTCGTTCGGGACGAGGTTGGGTTAAGACGCCATGACCGTTCAGGACGAGCTCGAGCTGGTCGTCGCGCGCGACCATCCCGATCCGCATCACGTGCTCGGCGCGCACCGCGCAGACGGCGACGTCGTCGTGCGGGCGTTCAGGCCCGGCGCCGAGAGCGTGCGCGTCGTGCCCGAGGGCGAGCCGCCCGTCGACGCGGAGCAGTTGCGCTCGTCGGGTCTCTTCGAGGCGTTGCTCGAGCGGACATCGCTGCCGCTCCGCTACCGGCTCGAAGTCGGGTACCCCGACGGCGCAACGGTTGAGCTCGAGGACCCGTACGGATTTCTGCCGACGCTCGGCGAGCTCGACTTGCACCTCGTCGCGCAGGGACGGCACGAGCGGCTGTACGAGAAGCTCGGCGCCCACGTGCGCGAGATCGACGGCGTCACCGGCACGGCATTCGCCGTGTGGGCGCCGAACGCGCGCTCGGTCAGCGTCGTCGGCGACTTCAACGACTGGGATGGGCGCGTGCACCCGATGCGCTCGCTCGGCGCCGCCGGAATCTGGGAGATCTTCGTCCCGGCCGTCGAGGCGGGTGCGCGGTACAAGTACGAGCTGCGCACGACGGCGGGTTACGTCCAGCTTCGCGCCGACCCGCTCGCCCAGGCCACGGAGGTGCCGCCGCAGACGGCGTCGATCGTCCACCGTTCGGAGCACGAATGGCGCGACAGCGAGTGGCTCGACGCCCGTCGCGGGCAGGATCCACTCGCGCGACCGATCTCGATCTATGAAGTGCATCTCGGATCGTGGCGGCAAGGCCTCTCGTATCGGGAGCTCGCTGAGGAGCTCGGCGCCTACGTGCGCGACCTCGGCTTCACGCACGTCGAGCTCATGCCCGTGATGGAGCATCCGTTCGCCGGCTCGTGGGGCTACCAGGTGACGAGCTTCTTCGCGCCGACGTCGCGGTTCGGCTCGCCGGACGACTTCCGCGCTTTCGTCGACTCGCTTCACCGGCAGGGCATCGGTGTGATCCTCGACTGGGTGCCGGCGCACTTCCCGCGCGACGATTGGGCGCTCGCCCGCTTCGACGGAACGGCTTTGTACGAGCACGAGGATCCGCGCCGCGGCGCGCATCCCGACTGGGGCACGCTCGTCTTCAACATGGCTCGCAACGAGGTCCGCAACTTTCTGATCTCGAGCGGGCTCTTCTGGCTCCGCGAGATGCACGTCGACGGACTGCGCGTCGACGCCGTCGCGTCGATGCTCTACCTCGACTACTCGCGCAAAGATGGCGAGTGGATCCCGAACGTGCACGGCGGCCGCGAGGATCTCGACTCGATCGCGTTCCTGCGCGAGCTGAACGAGCTCGTGCACGCACGCGAGCCAGGCGTCATCTCTGCAGCGGAGGAGTCGACCGCCTGGCCGGGCGTGTCGCGCCCGACGTATCTCGGCGGCCTTGGCTTCGGCTTCAAGTGGAACATGGGCTGGATGCACGACACGCTCGAGTACTTCCAGCAGAACCCGGTGCACCGCCAGTACCACCATCACGAGCTCACGTTCTCGATGATCTATGCGTTCACCGAGAACTTCATCCTGCCGCTGTCGCACGACGAGGTCGTGCACGGCAAGGGCTCGCTGATCGGGAAGATGCCCGGCGACCGCTGGCAGCAGCTCGCGAACCTGCGCGCGCTCTACGCGTTCATGTGGGCGCACCCGGGCAAGAAGCTGCTCTTCATGGGCGGCGAGCTCGCGCAGCCCCCCGAGTGGAACCACAACGTCTCGCTCGAGTGGAACCTGCTCGACGTTCAGGATCACGCAGGCGTCCACCGGCTCGTCCGCGACCTGAACGCGCGCTACCGGGGCGAGCCCGCTCTCTACGAGGTCGACTTCGATCCCTCGGGATTCCGCTGGCTCGACGCGAACGACGCGCAGCGGAACATCGTCGCCTTCATGCGAGTCGCGGCGGACGGAAAGCAGTCGCTCATCTGCGTCTGCAACCTTTCGCCGGTGCCGCGCGAGGGCTATCGCGTCGGGCTCCCCGAAGGCGGGCGATGGCGCGAGTTGCTGAACACCGACTCGGAGCTCTACGGCGGCTCGAACGTCGGCAACCTCGGCGGCGTCGACGCGGAGAGCTGCCCATGGCAGGGTCAGCCGTTCTCGGCAGAGCTGACGCTGCCGCCGCTCGGCGTGATCTGGCTCGCCCGGGAGGCATAGGTCTGCGCCGGTTGGGGGCGGTCCCTCTGGGCGGGGGGCAGACGGAGTTCCGGGTCTGGGCACCGAATGCGGAGACCGTGCTGCTCGACGGCATGCCGCTCGAGCGCGAGGGCGACGGCTGCTTCGCTACCCGCCGCCCGACGCGCGAAGGCGACGAGTATCGCTTCGTGCTCGACGGCAGGCCGCTCGCCGACCCGTGCTCGCGCTTCCAGCCCGGCGGGCTCCGCGGGCCGTCGGCCGTGCTCGACACGCGAGCGTTCGCATGGACCGCGGATCCAGTCGCCGTGTCACTCGACGAGCTGGTGATCTACGAGCTTCATGTCGGCGCCTCCACACCGGAGGGAACCTTCGACGCCGCGATCGGGCGGCTCGACGCGCTCGTCGAGCTCGGCGTGACCGCGGTCGAGCTGATGCCCGTCGCGACCTTCCCCGGCGAGCGGGGCTGGGGGTACGACGGCGTACTGACGTACGCGCCGCACCCTGCCTACGGAGGGCCGCACGGACTCGCCCGCCTTGTCGACGCTGCACATGCGCGCGGCCTCGCCGTCCTGCTCGACGTCGTCTACAACCACGTCGGCCCGGGCTCGGAGCTGCTCGCCGCCTACGGCCCGTACTTCACCGACCGTCACGAGACTTTCTGGGGAGCCGCGATCGACTACTCGCAGCGCGGCGTGCGCGAGTGGGCGATTCAGAACGCCGAGCTCTGGGTTCGCGATTACCGCGTCGACGGCCTGCGGCTCGACGCGACGCACGCGATCTTCGACGACTCGACGCCGCACGTGCTGACCGAGCTCGCCGAACGCGTGCGCGCAGCGCACGAGGGCGCGCTCGTGATCTCGGAGGCTGCGATCGGCGATCGCCGCCCGCTCGAGAAGTGGGGACACGACGCGCAGTGGTCCGACGAGTTCCATCACGCGCTGCACGTGCTGCTCACGGGCGAGCGCGACGGCTACTACGAGCCGTTCGGGTGCGTC
>DASYAO010000153.1:0-4507 GCA_036501285.1 Gaiellaceae bacterium | reverse complement strand
GAAGGAGGCGTGGAACGCGCTCCTGAAGCTGATCGAGGAGCCGCCGCCGCACCTGATCTTCGTCTTTTGCACGACCGAGCGCTCGAAGGTGCTGCCGACGGTGCAGTCGCGCTGCCAGAGCTTCGACTTCCAGCGGCCACGGCTGCCGGATCTGATCAAGCTGCTGCGCAAGATCGCCGACGGCGAGTCGATGGACGTGCCCGACGCCGCGCTCGGCCTGATTGCGCGCGCCGCGCGCGGCTCGTTTCGCGACGGCGTCTCGACGCTCGACCAGCTCGCAAGCGCGACCGGAGGCACGATCACGGTCCAGGACGTGCTCCAGCTTCTCGGCGCGGTCGAGGACGAGGTGCTGTTCCGGCTCTGCGACCTCGTCGTCGACGGCGACACCGCCGGTGCGCTCGTCTTTCTCGAAGAGCTCTCGGAGCGCGGCCAGGATCTCGGCCGCCTCGTGGTCGACCTGCTCGAGCACCTCCGCCACCTGCTGCTCGTGCAGCACACGGGCGAGGTGCCGGAGACGTTGCCGGTGACCGCCGAGGCGGGCGAGCGGCTGCGCGAGCAGGCAAACCAGCTCGGGCCCGCGACCGTCATCCGCCTGATCGACCTGCTCGCAGTCGCGGTCGAGGACATGCGCCAGGGCGGCGACCCGCGGCTGCCGCTCGAGCTCGCGCTCGTGAAGGTGACGCGGCCGGCGTCGGATCTCTCCCGCGAAGGGATGGCCTACCGGCTCGACCGGCTCGAGCAGGGTGCGCCGGTGAAACAAGTGCCCGAGATCGCGGTCTCGGAGACCGAGGTGAAGGCGAAGCCCGCCGCTCCGAAGGCGGAGCCGCCGAGCATCGAGCTCGCGCAGCTGAAGGAGGCCTGGAAGCGCACGGTGCTGCCGGCCGTCGAGCAGCGCGGCAGCGGTGGCATGCCCGCGGCGGCAATGCTCGCGGAGGCTCATCCGGCCGGGCTCGACGGCGACACGCTCACGATCGAGTTCCCGCCCGCGGCCTCGTTCCACCGCCAGCGGGCGGAGGAGCCGAAGAACGCCAAGCTCCTCGCCGAGGCGCTCTACGAGGTAACCGGAAAGCGGCTGTCGGTCGTCTTCGCAGAGGGGCCTGAGCGTGTGGCGAAGCCTGAAAAACAGGAGCAGGCGGCCACCGAGGAAGAGATCCTCGAGCTCGTGAAGAGCACGCTCGACGCCACCGAAGTCGACGTCTAATAGCCGCCGCCACCGCCGCCGCACGCGCTCAGGACGAGCGGCGCGAGGACGAGCAGGGCGACGAGCAATGTGATCCTGCGAGCGTTCATACCTGCTTCTACGTGCGGGCGGACACGGCCGGTTTCGACGGCACAATGCTCATCACAGAATGTTTTCACCCTCCGTCGAGAATCTCGTCGCTCAGCTCACGCGCCTGCCGGGAGTCGGCCAGCGAACCGCGCAGCGGCTCGCGTTTCACATCCTGCAGCGACCGTCCGAAGAGGCGCTCGCGCTCGCGGCTGCGCTCGCCGAGGTCAAGGAGCGCGTGCGCTTCTGCCGCGAGTGCGGAAACCTGACCGAGGAGGAGACCTGCGCGATCTGCCTCGACGCGAGGCGCGATCACTCGACGATCTGCGTCGTCGAGCAGCCCGTCGACGTCGTCTCGCTCGAGCGCACGCACGAGTACCGCGGCCTCTACCACGTGCTCGGCGGCGCACTCAGTCCGATCGACGGCGTCGAGCCGAGCGACCTGCGCATCGACGAGCTGCTCCGCCGCGTCGAGGCAAACGGAGTCGTCGAGGTCGTGCTGGCGACGAACCCGACGATGACGGGCGAGGCGACGGCGGCCTATCTCGCCGACAGGCTGCGCGACCGCGTTCGCGTGACGCGGCTTGCGAGCGGGCTCCCCGTCGGCGGCGACCTCGAGTACGCCGACGAGGTCACGCTTGGTCGAGCGCTTGCGGGCCGGCGCGAGATGTGACGTAGGCGACCGCGAAGCAGATGAGCGCAGCCGGGATCTCGGCTGCGACGGCTTCGATCACCGCGATCTCGAAGTCGCTCGAGCGGTTCTCGAGGATGATGTCGAACCAGGCGTCGCAGACGAGCAGCGCGCCCGTTGCGGCCGCAGCAGCGGGCAGCCACGGATGGCGATGCCAGGCAGCGAGCGCCGTCAACAGGAAGCACAACGCAAGCGCCGAGTCGAAGCCGCCCCAGGCGAGGTCCCAGTGGCGCGTGTGGTGCTGCGTCGGCAGCGACTCGGAGATCCACCATGTCCAGGGCAGGAGTGCGAGCCCCGCTGCGCCGAAGAGCACGGCAGCAGCACGACGAATGGTGTGAAGGCTCGGCCGCAAGCGGTCCCTACACTGTGGCAGAGATGGACAGGGAGACGAGGATCGGTGTTGTCGGCGGCACCGGCGCCGTCGGTGCTGTGACGCTCGGGCTGCTGCACGAACGCGGATTCGAGAATGTGCGCGTGTTCGCATCGGCGCGCTCGGCGGGCAAGGAAGTCGCCGGCTGGACGGTCGAAGAGGCGACGACCGAGGCGCTCGAGCGCGGCGACGTCGACGTGTTTCTCTTCTCGGTCGGCACCGGCGCCTCGCGCGAGCTCGTGCCGCACGCAGTCACAGGCGGTGCTGTCGCGGTCGACAAGTCGTCCGCCTACCGGCTCGAGCCGGGCATTCCGCTGGTCGTACCCGAGGTCAACGGCGAGCGTGCGCTCGAGCACAACGGGATCGTCGCGAATCCGAACTGCTGCACGATCCCACTGACGTGCGTACTGAAGCCGCTGCACGAAGCGGCAGGCCTCGCGCGCGTGCGGATCGCGACGTACCAGTCGATGTCGGGCGCGGGCGCGAAGAGCATGGAGCGCCTGCGCGGTCAGTCGGCCGACGAGCTCGACCTGCTGATGGAGTGGGACTTCGACGGCGACGAGTTCGACGAGGAGTCGAAGCTTCGCGCCGAGACGCAGAAGATCATGGAACTGCCGGAGCTCCCGATCCAGGCGACGTGCGTGCGCGTGCCTGTGCTCGTCGGGCATGCCGAGGCCGTATGGGTCGAGACCAAAGACGAGCTTTCGCCCGAGCAGGCGACGGAGATCCTCGGGGATGCGCCGTCGGTGCGGCTCGAGCAGTTCCCGTCACCGGGCAAGGCGGCGGGGATCGACGAAGTCCTCGTCGGCCGCATCCGCCGCGACCCGACGACCGCGAACGGCATCGCGCTCTTCCTAGCGTGCGACAACCTGCGCAAAGGCGCGGCACTGAACGCGATCCAGATCGCGGAGCTGCTCGTTCGCGACCGCGCAGCCGCCTAGCCCGGCGCGGCGACTCCGATCCCAGCGCCCTGGCACTCGCCGCCATTCGGTCGATGGAGCGTTCGTTTCGGTATCGGCGTGAGCAGAGCCACGGGTCGGCCACGGTCGGTGATCTCGATCGTCTCCCCCGCTCGACGTGGCGAAGCAGCTCATTTGCGATGCTCTTCCTATCTCTGTCGCCAAAGAGCTCAGGCACGAGGTTCGCCGGATGTATCGGTCGAACCCGATCTTCACGATCTACTGGGTCGGCTCGATCGTCGTCTTCGGCGGCGCGACGATCTACTTCGCCGTCAGCCGGTCGTATGTCGCGATCCTCGTCTTCCTGATGGCCGTCTACTCGACAGCGATCTTTGCCGGAGGCGTGCTCTACGGAAAGGGAACGCTCCGGAACGCGTTTCGCGCGATCGCGACCCTGGTCGGTCAGCGACGCTAGGGTCGACGCGGGGTCGGCACGGGCGCCGGCATCAACGCCTCCTTCGCAAGCCGGAGGATCCGTTCGCGCCTCGTCTCGGCAACCGGGATCAGCCCGCCGAGCTCGAGCCGCGCGAGGCCGGCACGTCCCGAGGAGCGCACGAGCCTGAAACCGAAGTCGCCGAGGAAGTCCGACGGGAAGATCGTCTTGTGCACGTGGAAGCGCTCGTATGTCGATTCGCCCTCCGGATAGCGGTAGGCGAACGCCTCGACTGCTTTCGCGCCACGCTCGCGCGCCTCGCCGATCGCCGCGAGGAAAAGCGACTGCAGCACCCACGGACTCGTCTTGTCGCGCAGGTACGCACACGTGATCAACATCGCGTCGTCAGACGGCGGCCCGGCCGGCAGCTCCTGCGCGCGCGGGAACACCGCGGACGGTCCGTACTGCATCGAGCCGAGCGTTCGCCCGTCGCCGTCGTAGTAGATCGTGCCGAACGAGCCGAACTCGAGCTCGACTCGCTCCATCCAACGGTCCTTGTCGAGCTCACGGCGCCCGCGCGACTGCCACCACATGCACTCGTGGCACACCGAGGGCGCCGTCTCGAGCGTCAGCTTGGTCAGGCCCGTGAGCCTGGGCGGCGGCACTCGTCTCGCTCCGCGATCAGGCGTCGAGCTTCTCGAGCACCGGCTTCACGCTGACCACGTGGCGGCGGAACTTCAGCTCCGACTCGGGGACACCGGCGGCGACGCCGATCAGCTGCGAGAGGTGCAGGATCGGCATGCGGAAGTCACGTCCGGTCACCGCCTTCAGCTTCGACTGCCACGCG
>DASYAO010000152.1:0-2043 GCA_036501285.1 Gaiellaceae bacterium | reverse complement strand
TCTCGCTCTATCGGGAGCTTCTGTGATCTTTCGCAGGCGGAGGTTCGCGGACGTGAT
Organism: Gaiellaceae bacterium; assembly: GCA_036501285.1. Taxonomy (GTDB): domain Bacteria; phylum Actinomycetota; class Thermoleophilia; order Gaiellales; family Gaiellaceae; genus PALSA-600. The sequence goes on along the minus strand of DASYAO010000152.1, from coordinate 1,986 downwards.
CAAGCGGCAGCTCGACCTGTTCGTGCGCGATAACGAGGATGTGATCGCCGAGATCGACGAGCGGCTCGACGCCTACAACCGCGCCGGCCGCGAGGACGCCGAGGAGCTCTACGGCGACTACGTCGACGCGGTCGAGACCGGGACGGAGCTGCTCGCCGACATGCGCTGGGAGTACGTGCGCTCGCTCGACGATGCAGCGTCCGAAGAGTACGAAGCCGAGTTCAATCGCGCCGTTGCGAAGCGGCTGCCGTCGTTCGGTCTCGAGATCGAGAATCGCTAGCTCCGCCGCCCCAGGGGCGCTTCGGGACCCGCGGCGCGAACCGCTTCCAGCTTTGCTCTGGCACGTCGGGCTCGTTTGTCGAGTTGCGGATGATCCAGATCAGCGCAACGATGAGCCAGATGAGCGCGATCGGAAACAGGATCACGGTGACAAGGTAGCTAGCGATGCCCGAAATGGTGTGCCGGCGGCAGCGCCGACCCGACTTCCGCTGCATTTGCGACGCGTCGCGCGAGCGGGCTGAGCGTCTCGAGCTCCTCGACGACGAGGTTCTCGTTTCGGTCGACGCGCTCGAAGCGGCCACGCGCAAGCAGTAGCGGCTCGCCGCGCACGATCGCGCGATGCGCCTCGTAGACGGGCGGCGGCAGGATCAGGTTGACCTGTCCGTGCTCGTCCTCGAGCAGCATGAAGACGACGCCGTTCGCCGTCGCAGGACGCTGCCGCGCGACTGTCATTCCTGCGATCGAGATGCGCGCGCCGTGCGGCACGCCCGCGAGCTCCTCGCTCGAGACGCAGGGTTCCGTCAGATGCGGCCGCAGCAGCTCCATCGGATGCACGCCGACCGAGAGGGTCGTGTGCTTGTAGTCGGCGAGCATCTTCTCCCAGTCGGTCTGGCGCGGTAGCTCCGGTGTTTCTGCGGTCGGGCCGATCGGCAGCGTCAACTGGCCCGCGACAGGACGCGGAGTGACGCCGAAGCGCCAGAGGAGATCACGTCGTTCCCCCCAGCCGTCGCATGCTCCTGATGCGACGAGCGCCTCGAGCGCGTCGCGGCCGGCTGCCGCCCGGCGCGCGAGGTCGCCGACGTCGGCATACGGCTGCCCGGCCGCGATCGCCTTCGCTTCTTCCTCGCCGACCGAGCGGATATAGCCGAGGCCGACGCGCACGCCGCCCGCCTCGATCGTGCACCGCGCCGCGCTCCTGTTCACGTGCGGCGGATAGACCTCGACGCCGCGGCGCTGCGCGTCGCGCACGAGCGACGCCGGCGGATAGAAGCCCATCGGCTGGGCGTTCAAGAGCGCACAGAGGAACTCGGCCGGGAAGTAGTGGCGAAGCCACGCCGACTGGTAGGCGAGGAGCGCGAACGCGGCGGCATGCGACTTCGGGAAGCCGAAGCCCGAGAAGCCGACGAGCTTGTCGTAGATCTTGTGCCCGATCTCTTTGGCGATGCCGTTGCCGACGCAGCCCTCGACGAAGCGCGGCCGGAACGCCTCGATCGCCTCCTCGCTTCGCTTGCGGCTCATCGCGCGACGCAGTCCTTCCGCCTCCCCCACGCTGAAGCCGGCGGCCGCCATCGCAACGTCGAGCACCTGGTCCTGGAAGACGACGACGCCGAGCGTCTCGCGCAGCGGCTTGCGAAGCGATTCGTGCTCGACCTCGTAGACGAACGACGGGTCTTCGCGCAGCCGCCGCCGGTGCTCGATGTACGGGTGCACGGCCTTGCCCTGGATCGGCCCCGGACGGACGAGCGCGACCTGCACGGTCAGGTCGTCGAGGTTTTCGGGACGAGTGCGCAGGAGGCTCTGCATCTGCGCGCGGCTTTCGATCTGGAAGAGACCGACGGTGTCGGCTGCCTGGATCTCGGCGAAGACCTTCGGGTCGGCGAGCGGAATGCGCGAGAGGTCGATCGTCTCGCCGCGCAAGGTGGCGATCTGGTCGACGGCGTCTTCGACCGCGGAGAGCATTCCGAGCCCGAGCAGGTCGATCTTGAG
>DASYAO010000151.1:0-4145 GCA_036501285.1 Gaiellaceae bacterium | reverse complement strand
CGCGGTGCCCTGCATGCCACCGCCGAACGAGCTCGCACCCTCGTACCAGACGATCCGGTAGTTCGCGGGGTTGCTCGTCCACTTCGAGTTGGGCAGCGTGGTCATCGTGTTCACGATCATCGCCGGGATCACGTTGATCCCTTGAGAGGCCGTGAAGAGCGTTCCGCCACTCCCGTCCGACTTCATGTCGGCGATCGCGCAGTGCGGGCCGATCTCCATGAAGCCGTTGTAGTGGTACTTGTACGTCGCGGAAACCGTCTTCGCCGCGGAAGCGAGACCGGACTCCACCGCGGAGCCCGAGTCCGCCGTGATGCGGGGCGGGTTGACCGTGTTCGTGTCGCCGGCGGTCCTCAGCCAGCTCCAGAAGTTACCGCTGTCCTTCGGGAAGCCCTGCTTCGTCTCCCAGGTGACCTTGAGCTGCGCGGCTGCCTGGATCGCGTCGTACTCCTTCGGAGCGACGACGGCCAGGAAGTCGCCGATCTGAACGATCTGCGCTCCCGGGATGTCCTTGATCGAGGTCGGATCGACGCTCAACGGCTTTGCGTTCTCGACCGTGTTCGCGCCGGCGCCGCGAGGCCGGACGATGCGACCGTGCACCATCCCCGGAACACGAACGTTCTGGATGTAGCTGTACGTGCCCATCACCTTCGCCGGAATGTCGATTCGGGAGAAGGACTTGCCGACGACCGAGTACTGGCTGACCGGCTTGACGATCGTGCCGGTCATACCCGGCGTCGAGCCGAACGGCGACGTCGGCGATCCTGCCGGGACGCCGGTGTTGGCCACCGTCATCTGGGTCGTGAACAGCTTGTCGCCGAGCAGATCGCCGTACTTCACCGTCTTGCCGCCGCCCGAGACCACACCGCTCGCAACCGTGAGGTTCGCCGCGGGGACACCGAGTTGCGTCGCCGCCATGCCGACGAGCGTCTGCTTCGCAAGCGCAGCCGCCGTGCGGATCGTCTGCGACCGGGCTGAGATACCGGAGCTGCCGTTGCCGCCGCCGATGGCCTGGAGCCACGACTCGACATGCGCGAACTTCATCTGGCTGAAGTCCATGTTCAGCTCTTCGGCGACCAGCATCAGGATGCCGGTCGGCGTGCCGTGACCCAGCTCGCTTTCGCCGTGCGTCACGGTGGCCGTGTTGTCGGCGTGAATCGTGATCCACGAGTCGATCTGGGTCTGATCCGGCAGATAGTCGCTCGGCGTGCGCTTGTTGAACGGCGTGTCGGCGTTGGCTGCCGACGCCTTGCCGGCAGTTGCAGCGCCGAACATCGAGAAGCCGACGATCAGTGCGCCGCCACCCTTGACGAGTGACTTGCGCGAGAACTCCTTCTCATGCATGAAGCCCGTCATCGTTACTTGCCTCCCTTCGCGATCACGGACGCAGCCTGCTGAATCGCCGACAGGATCCGCGGATACGTCCCGCAGCGGCAAAGATGCCCGTTCATCGCCGTCCGGATCTGATCTTCCGTCGGGTTCTTCGTCGTCGAAAGCAGATCGGCAGCCTGGATCATCATCCCGTTCTGGCAATAACCACAATGCGGCACCTGAACATCGATCCACGCCTGCTGAATCGGATGCAACACCGGTGTCGCAGCCGAAGAGCCACGCTGCTGCGCATAGAGAGCCGGCAGGCCCTCCAGCGTCGTCACCGCACGACCCGAAACAGCCGCGACAGGAGTCACGCAGCTCCGAATCTCCTTCCCGTCCAACAACACCGAACAAGCACCACACTGCGCAAGCCCACAACCAAACCGCGGACCATGCAAATGAAGCTCGTTGTGCAACACATACAAAAGCGGCGTGTCCAAGCTCGCGGACACGCTGTGAACAAGGCCATTGACCTTGATCTTCAACTTGCTCGCCATACCACCCTCCACAGTCGAAGACACCTGCTGAGCATTGCTCGCCACAGAGAGTCGTCGAGGGCCGGTGCCGCGAACCGCCGCCTCGGCGGAGAGGACACGATGACATGCGTTTCGGGGTTGCGCAAGCAGTGACAGCTGGAAGCAGGCCGGTTGGGAGGAGCCGCCCCGAGGGAGCTACGCTCCCGCTGGAGCGGCCGAGGCCGGTGCCTCAGCTGGTCTTCAAAACCGGCCAGGTCTGGTAACCCCAGGCTGGGTAGGTTCGACTCCTACGCCGCTCCGTGCCGATGTATGCCGCTGGGTCGATTGCGGCAGCTTTCGTGCGTAGAATTTCGACCGTGAGCGAGCATGTCGAGGAGCTCCGGAGGATCGCCGAGACCGTCGGGCCGGCGCCCGTCGCGATGGAGGCCTACCTCGGGAAGGTCCGCGACCGCGCCTACACCGTCACCGACGCGGACGTCGACGAGCTCAAGGCCGCCGGCTTCTCGGAGGACGAGATCTTCGAGCAGACTGTTGCGATCGCGATCGGTGAGGGCATGCGCCGTCTCGAGGCTGCCGATCGGGTGATCGGTTGACGCGCCTCTCCGTGATCGACCACGGGCACGCCCCACGGGAGGCGGCGTTCGTCCAGGCGGCCAGAGACCAGGGACGCGAGCCGTCCGGGGTGGTCAAGACGCTCTTCTACCGTCCGGAGCTCTTCGGACGGCCCTTCTCATCGGAGCTGCAACGCGTGATGCGCGGGCCGTCCGAGTGGTCGCCCGGTGAGCGCGAGCTGTTCGCAGGCTTCGCGTCGCTGCTCAACCAGTGTCCCTTCTGAATGCGCTCCCACGGCGCAGTTGCGGCGTACGCGATGGGCGAGGAGGTCTGGAAGGCGGTCGAGGAGGACTGGCGCTCCGCGCCGCTCCGGCCCGAGCTGAAGGCGACCCTCGTCTTCCTCGAGAAGCAAACCCTTGCGCCCGACGAGCTCACCGCGGCCGACGCCGATCTGGTGCGTTCCGCGGGCGTCTCGGACGCCGCTCTACGTGACGCCGCGACCGTCTGCGCGATGTTCAACATCATCGTCCGCCTGGCCGATTCGTTCGGCTGGGACGTCCCGAGTTGGGATGCATTGCTCGAGCGGGCTCCGAGGATGCTCAACGATGGGTACGAGCTCGAGGCGATCTTCCAGCGCATGTGACTGCCCCTATCATCGAGCCTACGACGGCGCTTCTTCAAAACCGGCCAGGCCGCCTGATCGCCGTCTCGATCGCGTTCGCGCTGGCCGGCTGCGGTGGCGGGGGAGGCGGAGGCACGCCCACGATCACGCCGTCCGTTTCGGCTGCCGGCGTACAGCAATGGCGGATCGGCTTCGTCCAGTGGCGGCGCAGCATGACGCACGCGATCAACGATCTCTCGGTGCTCTTCAGCGAGCAGGACACTGTCCGTGCGATCGCGGCCGGCAACACAAAGCTCGTCACGCGGCTCTTTGCCGCCGAGCGGGTCCTCGCGGCGTGCAGCTCGAAGCTCCGCGCGCTCGGGGTCACGCCGTCGGGTTACGAGGACACTCGTGCCGAGGCGATTCTCGCCTGCAAGCGGCTCGAGAAGGGAGCGGCGACCCTCGTCGCCGACGTGAAGCGTCTTCGGTCAGGGCACGGCGTCGACCTCTTCGACCAGTTGAGCGGCCCGCTCGGCGACGGTCAGGCGCTGATCCGCCAGTCACGAGTCGATTTCCGCCAGGCGGCAACCGGCTAACGTCAGGAGTGTGACCCTCTCGCGCGCATTCCGCGACGCCGTCGTGGAGATCGTCGGCGCGGGCGGGACGATCTCGGAGCCGGATCAGCTGCGCACCTACGAGTGCGACGCGCTGACCGGATGGCGCGCGATTCCGGAGCTCGTCGCGCTGCCCGTGAGCGCCGGGCAGGTGCAGCGGCTGGTCGCTGCCTGTCACTCGCACAAGGTCCCGTTCGTCGCGCGCGGGGCAGGCACCGGGCTCTCGGGCGGCGCGCTGCCGGTCGCGGGCGGCCTCGTCATCTCGCTCGCGAAGTTGAACCGGGTCCTCGAGGTCGACCTCGACCGTGGCGTGGTGGTCGTCGAGCCGGGGGTGACGAATCTCGACGTCACACGCGCCGTCGCCGCCGAGGGCTTCTTCTACGCGCCCGATCCGTCGAGCCAGCAGGTGTGCACGATCGGCGGCAACGTCGCCGAGAACTCGGGCGGCGCGCACTGCCTCAAGTACGGCTTCACCGTCAACCACGTTCTCGCCGCCGACGTCGTCCTGCCGACGGGCGAGCTCGTGACGCT
>DASYAO010000150.1:0-4144 GCA_036501285.1 Gaiellaceae bacterium | reverse complement strand
CTCGTCGCTGCGGCCGGATGTGACGCCGCGGCTCGACGCCGCCGTCTCGCGCGCGCTCGCAAAGCGTCCCGAGGATCGCTTCCCGACGATGGCCGCGTTCTCGGCGGAGCTCGAGGCCTGCCTGGCCGAGATCCGCTCGCCTGGAGGCTCGGAGACGATGGTGCTACCGCCGCTGCCGCGACAACGCCGCCGGCCGCGCCGCCCACGTCCCGGTGTGTCCCACGTCCGCACGCGCAGGCGCACGCCGCTCTCGGCGATCCTGGTCGCGATCGGTCTCGCGATCGCCGTCGCCGCGCTTGTCGTCGCGCTTCTCCGCCACAACGGCGGAAACCCGAGAACGGGGTCGTCAGGTGCCAGCGTTTCCGTGACCGGCGTCGGCGACTACCCGCCGAGCTCCGGCGACACACACGCAAGCTCCGCGGCGCAGGCCACGGACGGCAATGCGGCGACCTCCTGGTACACGCAGCACTACGCAAGCGCGCAGTTCGGCGGCCTGATGAGCGGCCTCGGTCTCCTGCTCGACGCGGGCAGCTCGGTGAAGTTGACGCACATCACCGTGACCTCACCGACGCCCGGCTTCGTCGCGCGGGTTCTGGCTGGCGATTCCGCCGGTGGGCCACTGACGGCTGACTCGGCGATGCAGACCGTCGGCTCGAGAACGGTCTTCGCGCTCGACGGGCAGACCGCGCGTTACTACGCGGTGTACCTCACGCAACTGCCGGCCGGCGGCGTCGCGCGCATCAGCGAAGTGACAGGCAGCCGCTAGTAGCGCAGGCCCGAGCGCCGCTCGTGCCGCTCGAGCGCGAGGGCGATCAGCCGTTCGAGCAGCTCGCCGTAGGAAACTCCCGACGCCTCGAAGAGCTTCGCGTACACGCTCGTCGAGGTGAAGCCGGGGATCGTGTTCAGCTCGTTCACGAGCACCTCGCCGTCGTTGCGTACGAACATGTCGGCGCGTGCCATCCCCTCGCACTCGGCCGCGACGAACGCGGCGAGGGCGAGCTCACGGACGCGGGCGATCTGGGCCGGTGAGATTCGCGGCGGCACGACGAGATCCATCTCGCCCTCGTCGTACTTCGCCTCGTAGTCGTACCACTCGTTGTTCGTGACGACGATCTCGCCGGGAAGCGACGCTGTCGGCTCGTGGTTTCCGAGCACGCCGACTTCGACCTCGAGCCCCGAGACGAACTCCTCGACGAGGACTTTCTCGTCGTGCTCAAATGCAAGCGCGACCGCTCGGGCGAGCTCGTCGTCGTCGTGTGCCTTGCTGATTCCGACCGACGACCCGAGGCGCGCCGGCTTGACGAACACGGGATAGCCGAACGGGTTCGCGCTCTCGTCGCTGCGACGCAGCGTGACGTTGCGCGTGACCGGGATCCCGTTGTCGCGAAGCACCGACTTGAACAGGTCTTTGTCCATCGCGAGCGCCGACGCCGTGACGCCGGCGCCGACGTAGGGAACGTCTGCGAGCTCGAGCAGCCCCTGGACGCTGCCGTCCTCGCCGAAGGGGCCATGCAGCACAGGGAAGACGACGTCCGCCGACTCGATCGCCGAAGCGGTGGCCGCATCCGGTAGCCAGCGCTCGCCGCGGGCGAGCTCGACCGTCGTCACGTCATGGCCTTGCTCGCGCAAGGAGGCGACGACACTTCCGGCGGAGGCGAGCGAGACTTCATGTTCGCTCGAGCGGCCGCCCATCAGGACGACGACCCTGCTCACGGGGTGGTTGTCGTCGTCGCGGTGGTCGTTGTCGTCGAGGCAGTCGTGCTGGTCGTCGCTTCTGTGGAGGTCGTCGCTGCCGTCGTCGTCTGCTGCACGAGCTGACCGACGGTGACCGTCACGGTCGACCCCGGCTTCTGCTGCCCGGTCGGCGACTCGTCGAGGACGATTCCGTCCTGGCTCGGATCGGTCACGTCCGTGTTCACGATCGTCACCGCGAAGCCCGCCTGGTGCAGAAGCTGCACCGCGTCCGCCTGCTGGTCGTGCAGAACGTTCGGCACGGTGGAGGTGCCGGGGCCTTGCGAGACGGTGACGGTCACCTTCGTCCCCTGAGCCGCTGCGGCGCCGCCCTGCGGATCGGTGGCGGTGACCTCGCCCTTCGCCTGGCTCGACGGCGCGAACTTCTTGACGACGGCGAAGCCCGCGCCCTTGAGCGCGCTCGCGGCGTTCGGATACGGCGTGCCGACGACGTTCGGCACCGTCACCTGCTTCGGCCCCTGCGAGACGTCGAGCTGCACCGTCGAGTTCTCGAGCGCTTCCTTGCCCGGGAGCGGCCGCTGGTTCACGACTGTCGAGACCGGGGCCTTGTTGTAGACGTCCTTGACGTTCGATTGCAGGTGGACGTCGTTGAGCCGCGCGATCGCGTCGTTCAGGGTCAGGTGTCGCACGTCGGGCACGCTCACCCTCGCCTTGCCGGTCGAGACGAGGATCGTCACCGTCGAGCTGCGCGCGATCTGGCTTCCCTGCGAAGGACTCTGGCTGATCACCTCGCGGTCGGGCACGGAGTCATTCGGGCCGTGGTCGACGTTGACCGAGAAACCCTGCGCCTTCAGCTTCTGCACGGCGAGGTTCTGGAGCAGCCCGCGCACGTCGGTGACTGCGACAGGCTTGCTGGTGTTCAGCTGGTTCTCGATCTTCTGGTAGATCAGGTAGCCGCCGACTGCCGCGATCGCGCACGCGAGCAGGCCGAGCACCCATGGCCAGGGTGACCGGCGCGCAGGCGCCTCCTCGTAGTACGTCGACGGCGGCCGGTACACCGGTGGCGCGGTCACGTTGCGCGGGCTTGTCACCATCGTCGCCGCGGTGGCCGCACCGGCGCCGGCAAGCACCTGCGTCATCGCCTCCTCGGTTTTCGACGAGACGGCGACGCCGCGCGCGACGCGCGCGAGGTCGGCGTCCATCTCCTCGGCCGAGGAGTAGCGCTGGTCGGGGTCCTTGGCAAGCGCTCGCATCACAATCGCGTCGAGATCGTGCGGAACGTCCGAACGCAGCTTCGAGGGCGGCTCGGGGATGGCGGTGAGGTGCTTCATCGCGATCTCGACCGGCGCGTCGCCGGAGAACGGCACCTTGCCGGTGAGCATCTCGTAGAGGACGATGCCGAGCGAGTAGAGATCGGAGCGCGCGTCGACCGGCGCGCCGCGCGCCTGCTCGGGCGAGAGGTACTGCGCCGTGCCGACGATCGAGCCCGCCTCGGTCATCTGCGAGGCACCGGATCGCGCGATCCCGAAATCGGTCACCTTCAGCCGGCCGTCCTTGCGCACGACGATGTTGTGCGGCTTGATGTCGCGGTGGACGATCCCGTTGCGGTGCGCGAACGAGACCGCGCTCAGGATCTGGCGTGCGTAGTCGATCGCGATCGGAATCGGCGTCGGGCCGTTGCGCACGAGCAGCTCTTTGAGCGTGCGCCCGTCGAGATACTCCATCGCGATGTAGTAGGTGCCTTCGGCCTGGCCACGGTCGAAGATCGAGACGATGTTCGGATGGTTGAGCCCCGCGGCACTCTGCGCCTCGCGTCGGAAGCGTTCGACGAACTGGTCGTCGTTCGCGTGCCGCTCGTTCAGCAGCTTCAGAGCGACGCGGCGCCCGAGCTCCTGGTCTTCTGCGAGGTAGACGTCGGCCATCCCTCCCGAGCCGAGCCGGCGCTCGATCAGGTAGCGGCCGTCGAACTGTTTGCCATTCCAGGGGTCAGTGGCCATTCGTGCTCGAATTCGACGTCTGCGGAAGGATCGCCTGCATGATCTGCTTCGCGATCGGCGCTGCGACCGCGCCGCCGAAGCCGTTCAGCTGATGCTCGACCAGCACGGCACCGGCAACAACCGGATGGTCGGCGGGCGCGAAGAAGATGAACCAAGCGTCGTAGTAGTTGCAGTTGCAGATCTCGGCGGTTCCCGTCTTGCCGGCGACCTGGACGCCGGGGATCTGAGCCGCCGTGCCGGTGCCGCGCTCGACGACCTGCACCATCATGTCCTTGATCGCGGCGGCCGTCTGCGGCTTCGTCGCCTGGCGCCAGGTGTGCGGGTGCACCGTGAGCACCGTGCCGCCGCCCGGCTTCTCGACCTTCGCCACGAGATGCGGCACGGGCTCCTTGCCGCCGTTCGCGATCGCGGCTGCGACGAGCGCCATCTGCAGCGGCGTCGCCAGCATGCACGAC
>DASYAO010000149.1:0-2425 GCA_036501285.1 Gaiellaceae bacterium | reverse complement strand
GGTCGAGCCGCTCGCAGACGAGTTCAACCTGACGAGCGATGTGATCGTCGGCTTCCCGGCGGAGGACGGGCGCGCATTCGAGCAGACACTGCGTACCGTCGAGCGTGCGGGCCTCACGAAGGTGCATGTCTTTCCCTACTCGCCTCGTCCCGGAACGGCGACCGCCGAGGAGGACGCGGTTGCGCCGCGGGAGAAGAAGGAGCGCGGCGCGCGGCTGCGCGCGCTCTCGCATGAGCTCGAGCTGCGCCGCTGGCGCTCGAAGCTCGGCGCGCGTGACGTCGTGCTCGTCGACCGCCCCGGGCGGGGTTACGGAGACGATTACTCGCCGTTCTTCGTCGACGCGCCCGTCGGCGAGCTCGTGGGCGTTCGCGCGACTGCCGTCTGCGAGGAGGGAATCGTTGCCGTCGCAGCGTGACGACTGTCTGTTCTGCAGCATCGTGCGCGACGGCACCTACGTCCGAAAGGCGAAAGGGTTCGTCGCGATCAAGGACGCCAACCCACAGGCCGAGGTGCACCTGCTCGTGATCCCGGAACGTCACGTCGATACGTTCCGCGACGTCGGCGAGTTCCCGGCGCGTGAGGCGAAGCGCATGCTCGAGTTCGTCGCCGACACCGCGCGAGAGGTCGGACTGACGGACTACAAGGTGCAGGTGAACGTCGGCCCGAGCGCAGGACAGACCATATTCCACCTCCACTGGCACATCCTCGGCGGCGGACCGGCAGTCCACCACGAGGCCGACTCGCTCACGGCGGTGGCAGAGCTTTGACCCTCGTCGAACGTCTCGAAGGTGAGGTCAAGGACGCGATGCTCGCGCGCGACGCGCCGCGTCGAGACGCGTTGCGGCTGATCCTGAACAGCCTCCGGTCGTCCGAGAAGGATCTGCAGCGCCCGCTCTCGGAAGAGGAAGAGCTTCAGGTCTTGCAGCGCGAGCGCAAGCGTCGGAACGAAGCCGCCGAGGCGTTCCGTGCCGGCGGCCGCGAGGAGCAGGCGAAGCAGGAGGAGTTCGAGCTCGAGGTGCTCGAGGAGTTCATGCCGGAGCCGCTGTCGGAGGACGAGCTCGAACGAATCGTCGACGACGCGATTGCCGAGACGGGCGCGACCTCGCTGCGCGACATGGGCCGCGTGATGGCGGACGTGATGCCGCAGATCGCCGGCCGCGCCGACGGCTCAGCCGTGGGCCAGCTCGTGCGCGAAAAGTTGGCCTAGCGTCTGCGCAGGGCCGCCGTCGTCCTCGTGCGGTGCACCGGCGCGCGCACGGTGCCGATTGGAGCGGCCGTGGTCTGCGCCGCCGATCCAAGCAGGGTCGCGATCAATGCGCGGAAGGCAGCCGGTGCCATGGCCGCCGACACGGCGCCTGCGACCTCGGAGGGCTGCATGCAGTTTTGGGAGGACTGCCAGTACGACCAAGCCAGCGTCGAAGCGAACCGCTCGCAGCCGTACTGCTCGAGCTTGAGCCCGGGCTCGTCGCCATAGCACCAGGCTGTGCCACCGAGAGCGCCGTTCACCATCGCATCGTCCTCCTTCGGGAGCAGGAAGAAGTCGACCTGGTTTGCGTACTCGTTCTGGACGACTCCCCAGGAGAACTCGCCCGCGTCCAGCAGATCGGGATCGAGAAAGATCTCGCCCGGGATCGATTCGTCGACTGCGACCGGAGCGATCACGATCGTGATCTGCTCGGTGACGAGCCCCCAGTTGAACGAGCTCGCGTTCAGCGCGTCGCGTACCTGCTGCTGCTCGTAGGGCGTGCCGCCCTCGAACACGTAGTTGCCTCCAGACGCGAATGCCGTTCCGGCATGGAGGAGGGCGCCGATCGCGACGGCAACCGCGCCGAGGACGATTCGGCGTCTGGCCGCAGGCAGCTGCTCGCTGCCGATCATGAACTCCCCTGATCCCCCTGCCGGATGGCAGTGACGTCTGAGTTTTGCCCAAAGTCAGCGGCTCCAAACTGCCGAAACATCCCTCGATCGAGTGAATTTGGATCTCGACCGCACTCGTAGGCGGTGCACCACGCTCAGAGGCCGAGCACCCAGACGTCGTCGCGGATGACCGGGATCGCGCGGCCGTTCGCGCCGATGCCGTCGACAAGAACGGTGTTCGGGTACGCCGAGCCGAGCGCGATGTAGCGGGTCGCATTCTCGTCGAGCAGCGGGTCGCCGAAGACACGGCCGCTTTACGCGACCGGCGACGAACCGTCCGCCGGCCTCGTACGCAGCCGTCGCGACCTCGCGGCTCCGTTCCCCCTGCTCACCGGCCTATCCTCCTACACTGCAAGGAGTGCAGGAGGTTCTCGACGTCTCGAACGCGGTTGCGGCGGAGCTCGCCGGCATGGCGGACGGGGTTCTCGACACCCTCCGGGACCGGCTCAACTGCACGATCCGCCTCCGCGGGAACCAGCTGACGCTCGAAGGCGACGACGACCACGTC
>DASYAO010000148.1:0-2659 GCA_036501285.1 Gaiellaceae bacterium | reverse complement strand
TGGTTCAACCCGTGGTACCCGTCGCCGCTCGCCGACGCGGGCTACGACATCTCGGACTACCGGTCGATCGACCCGGCGTTCGGGACGCTCGCAGAAGCCGAGCAGCTGATCGCCGAGGCGAGGGAGCTCGGGATCCGCACGATCGTCGACATCGTTCCGAACCACGTCTCGAACGAGCACCCGTGGTTCGCAGAGGCGCTCGCTGCGCCAACGGGGTCAACCGCGCGCGAGCGGTTCTGGTTCCGAGCAGGAACGGGGCAGGCCGGGGAGCTGCCGCCGAACGGCTGGCAGTCGATCTTCGGCGGTCCCGCTTGGACGCGGACCTCGGACGACGGCGAGTGGTACCTCCACCTCTTCGCCCCCGAGCAGCCCGACCTCAACTGGGAGCACCCGGAGGTCTGGGCCGAACACGAGGACATCCTGCGCTTCTGGTTCGAGCGCGGTGTTGCGGGCGTGCGGATCGACTCGGCGGCGCTGCTCGTCAAGGACACCGAGCTCTCGGAGGAGCGGCCCGACGCCGCTCCGGGCGATCACCCGTTCACCGACCGCGACGAGCTGCACGAGATCTACCGCCGCTGGCGCGCGATCGCGGACGGGTACGACGAGCCTCGGCTGCTCGTCGGCGAGGTCTGGCTTCCCGACGCCGAACGCTTCGCCCGCTATCTGCGCCCCGACGAGTTGCACACGGCGTTCAATTTCGACTTCCTCGCGTGTCCCTGGGAGCCGGGCCCGATGCGTGCGTCGATCCAGGCTGCGCTCACAGCGCACGCACCGGTCGACGCGCCGGCGACCTGGGTGCTCTCGAATCACGACGTCACGCGGCCCGTCACGCGGTACGGCCGCGCCGACACTCGCTTCGCTTTCGAGGCGAAGCGCGAGGGCACACCCACCGACCTCGCGAGCGGCACGAGACGTGCGCGGGCGGCAGCGCTGCTCGCGATGGCGCTCCCCGGCTCGATGTACGTCTACCAGGGCGAAGAGCTCGGGCTGCCGGAGGTCGAGAACATTCCATCCGAACGCCGCCAGGATCCGATGTGGCACCGCTCCGGCGGCGTCGACCCGGGCCGCGACGGCTGTCGCGTCCCGATCCCGTGGTCTGGCACAAAGCCGCCGTACGGGTTCAGTGCGAACGGCGAGGCACGGCCCTGGCTCGACCAGCCGGACGACTGGGCCGCGCTCACCGTCGACGCGCAGGGCGACGACACGACCTCGATGCTGACGCTCTACCGCGCCGGCTTGGCGGCGCGGCGCAAGGCGCCATGGGGCGCTGACGCCGAGCTTCGCTGGCTCGACTACGGCGACGACGCGATCGCGTTCGCGCGCGGAGAGCAGTTCAGCTGCATCGTCAATTTCGGCCCGCAACCGGTTGAACTTCCCGCCGGGGCCGAGGTCCTGGTCGGGAGCGCCGATCTCGTCGGTGGCGCACTCCCGCAGGACACCACGGTCTGGCTTCTCCAGGCCGCTACCCAGGCTCCGTTCGAAGCGGGGTCGACTCGAACGGAACACAGCACCCATACTGGTCAAGGAAAGGAAGGGCGATGAAGTCCAACATCCGGGCGATGGGGTCCATTCGTATGGGCGCCGCCGTCGCCGCTGTGAGCCTGCTGGCTGTCGCTGTGGGCTCGGCCTCGAGTGCGGCGGCAAAAAAGCCGACCGTCACGATCAGCGTCGCATCGCTGATCCCGGGGAGCACAAAGGCGGCGTCGCAGGAGTTCGCTGCGCAGGTCGCCGAATTCGAGAAGAACAACCCGTCCATCAAGGTGAAGTCGGTCGAGTACCAGTGGACCGGTCCGACCTTCGCTGCAAAACTCGCCGCCGGGACGCTCCCGACGGTATTCACCGTCCCGTTCACCGATGCACGCTCGCTCGGTGACAACGGCCAGCTCGCGGACCTCACGAGCCAGGCCAAGGGGCTGCCGTACTTCAACAAGTTCAACCCGGCGGTGATCGCAGAAGGCACCGACGCCAAGCGTCAGGTCGTCGCACTCCCGACGGCCGCGTACGCCCAGGCGCTCCACTACAACCGCAAGCTCTTCACCGAGGCGGGTCTCGATCCCAACAAGCCGCCGACGACGTGGGCGCAGGTCGAGGCCGACGCGACGGCGATCTCGCAGAAGACCGGCCAGGCCGGCTACGCCGAGATGGGGGCCGACGACAACACCGCCGGCTGGATCCTGACGACCCTCGTCTACGCACTCGGCGGCCGGATGGAGACAGGGATCGGCACGAAGGCGGTCGCGACCGTCAACAACCCCTACACCGTGCAGGCGCTGAACATGCTGAAGACGATGCGCTGGACGGACAACGCGATGGGCTCCGACTTCAGCTACGGCTGGAGCGACATCAACCAGGCCTTCGCCGCCGGCCAGGTCGGCATGTACATCAGCGGCTCGGACGTCTTCACGAACCTCGTGCAGGCGAGCAATATCGACCCGAGCATCTACGGCGTCACGACGATCCCGCTCGCGCACAACAAGACGGCGGGCGTTCTCGGCGGCGGCACGCTCGCTGCGGTTCGTCCCACCGCGACTGCGGCCGAGGTTGCGGCGGCCGTGAAGTGGATCGACTTCTACTACGAGCAGCCGCTCGTAAACAAGCTGCAGGCGGTGCGGAACGCGCGCACCCTCTCGGCCTCGAAGCAGCCGGTCGGCGTTCCCGC